>DYNS01000411.1 GCA_020720965.1 Anaerolinea sp.
CCGGACGATGAAGCGTAATCCGTTGCTGAGAATTTGCCGCAGAAGCGACTTTTTGCCCTCCTCCGCGCCTTCTGCCGCTCTGGAGCCGACCGCGACATCGAAGGCTTCTTTTTCCAACTTGTGCAGCAGTTTGGAGACTTCTTCAATGGGGGTGGAGTTATCGGCATCTGCAAACAGGAGGTATTTTCCCTGCGCCGCCAGCATTCCGCGCCGCACGGCGCTGCCCTTGCCGCCGTTCTGACGAGTCTTCAGCACGGTCATGTTCACCAAACCCAACGACTCGCAAATGTTTACGGTCTCGTCCTTGGAGCCGTCATCGGCGATGAGCAGTTCCCAGGCGAAGCCCAGGTCGGATACATGCGAGGCAATCGCGCCGATGGTGGCAACAATTCGCTCTTGTTCATTGTAGGCGGGGATGATGACGCTGAGATGCGGGGGCGTGGCAAGGGGGGTGTTCTTCCAGGTGAGATAGTTTTCGTAGGGCATAGACTTTCCTTTTCTTGTAGGGCGTACAACTCAGGCGACAAAAACCCAATTGACAAAAACGGTGACAAACATGCCCAGCAGAACGGCGAAACCCATCAGTAGGGCGCGGTCCACCGCTTCGCGCCTTCCCCACCAGCCGAGTAACATGAAGGCGGGGAAGGAGGTGAGAACATAGCGGATGATGCTGCCGGTTGCACTGGCAGAGGGAACCAGCATCATTATCAGAACGTAGAGGGCGTAACCTTCGCCCAGCCGCACCCAAAGAAAGGGAACCAGGGCGAGAAAACCAAGCAGGGAGGCGGTGTTCCAAAAATTGGTGAGCCAGCCTTTGTTTAATGTGCCGGTTAGCAGGGCTTTCAGGCTTTTGCCAATGACGGCAACGGGTCCGATGTTTTCTCTGCCCCAGGCGGCTTGGGTTTCGATGAAGCCCAGCGGGCGCTCGAAGTTGTATTGCAAAAAAGCCATGTACGAAAGCATTCCCAGGGGGATGATGGCGATGATGAAGAGCTCGAACCAGTTTTGGCGAAATCCCATCCATAAATTTACCCAGGCTTGTTTGCGGAACATGGTTTTAAGAGACCAACCCTGCACCCGCAGCCACTCCCACATCACCAGCGCCCAAAGTAGAATGCCGAGGTTGCGGGTGGCGGCGGTGAGCATCCCTGCCAGGGCGGCGGCGACCCACCAGTGGCGGCGGGCAAAGTACATGGTGGCGATGGAAAATAACAGGAAGGCGCTTTCGGTGTAGACGCTGTTGAAGAAGAAGGAAGTGGGGAAGAATGCCAGGTAGTACACTGCCCGTTTGGCGGAATCTGCATCCAGTTCCAGTTCTGTCAGCAGGTAGAGAAAGACCAGAGCGCCCCCAAATGCCAGGTTGCTCAGGATGAATCCGGCGAAAATCACGCTTCCGCCCAGCAGAGGCGCCAGGGCGCGCATCATCAGCGGGTAGACGGGGAAGAAGGCGACATTGCTTTGCTGTTGCGGGCGGAACCAGTAACCATTGGTGGCGATGTCGTAGTAATACTGGCTGTCCCATTTTGCCCAGGCAGAAAGGAAGGGGCTTTCTGGTGCTGCGTTCCAATGACCTTCCTCGGTGGGGAGGAGGGTATCTCCGGCAATGCCCGCGCCAAAAATGAGCAGGCGCGAGAGCGCGAAGGCAAAGAGGGGCAGGAGAATCCAGCGCGGCAGGTTCATTGTTCCACTTCCAGGGTTACGTCTTCAAATCGGACGGGTCCGCCGTAAGCCGTAAGCCCCACCCAGCCTTCCACCCCGGCTATGGGCAGGTTGGCGGCGATTTCTTTGCCGTTGACGAAGACCGTCATTTTGCCCCTATCCACCACCACTTTGAGGAGGAAAACTTTGGAAGGTTGAAGCGGGGCAGACCCCTGCCCCTTAAATTTGCCGTTTTCGTCTGTGGAACCCCACCAGATGCCGTTGCCGCCTTGGGTGAGGCGCACAATATAGGCGTTCTTCTTGCTTCCGCGCTCGCTCATGTGCAAGATGAATCCGCCTCCCGTGTCAGAGTCCCCGGCGGGCAGGGTGATTTTGGCGCTGATGCTGTATTGGGATGCCTGCACGCCCGTGTTCCAAAGATAATCTGCCGGGTCTGGTACGGTTTGGCTCAGGCTATTGCCTTCCATTGTCCATTTGCCGTTGATGGCTTGCTGGTCGGTGAAACCGTCTAACGAGGCGTAATTGCCCCGGAAGGCTGCCCCCAGGCTGTTGACCGTTACTTCGTCGTAGGCTACGCTGGCAACCGAGGTGAGCAAACCAATGTACCCGGCGTTTTGTTTGGTTCCGAAAGGCACATTTTGCACAATCAGGCGGTCATCCAGGTAAACCGAGTAAGATGTTGCGCCGCTGTCGATTCGCAGGGTGTGCCGGTCGCTTTCGGCGGGGTTTACATCGGCGTAGCCCTGGTTTTTGTACACGCCGTTTTGGTCAAAGTAGCCCCAAATGAGG
>DYNS01000412.1 GCA_020720965.1 Anaerolinea sp.
TCGGGGGTTGGGTCGGCTTGCAGACCTGCCAACCAGTCGGGTAGGTCGCTGGCGGGGAGGGCTTCGGGTTCGGGGGCGGCAACGGAGTTTGGAAGCGGAGTTCGGGTTTCGGGGGTGGGGTCGGCTTGCAGACCTGCCAACCAATCGGGCAGGTCACTGGTGGGGATGGGTTCTTCGTTGGCGAAAAATGTTTCTTGCGGGGCGATGTCGGTCTGGAAGGATGACAGCCAGTCGGATTCTTGAGAGGGCGCCGGGGGTGGCGCAGGCTGTTCGGATTGCAGCCCCGCTATCCAGTCGGGCAGGTCATCTTCGGAGACGAGAAAACTCTCTTTGGAGGCTGGCAGGCTGGCAGGGGCAGGTTCCGGTGCGGTAACGGGAGCAGGCGGAGGAGGGGGCGGTGTTTTTTCCGGTTGGGAGGCGGCGGGGGTTGTTATTCCGCCTTGCAGATTTCGCAACCAGTCTGGGATGTCTTCGTCTTCTTCGGCGCTTTGGGCAAGTCCGGCGAGAAAATCTAGCGGGGCGGCGGCGGGAGCCGGGGCTGGCGAAGTTGGCTTTTGGGGCGGCGGCGGGGGGGGCGCTTCCAGGTTGGCGGGGCGAATCGCGTCTATGGGGATGGTGGGCGGTTCGTTGGCGGCGCGGCGGACATCCCTTAGCCAACCAGGCAGGGTGCGCTCCAACTCGGATGTGGATTTTTTGACGGGAAACTCACCGGGGAGGAGAGGGGCAAGCGGCTCGGTTGTGACACGCTTGAGCATTGCTCCGCAATACTGACAAATTTCCAACTCTTCCGGGTTTATTTTTCCGCACGAGGGGCAAGAGACATCTGCCATTTATTTGCCTCCGTAGGGTTGGTCGGCGCCGAGCAGGATTCTTAAGCCGGTGAAGAGAGCGCCGAGCGCCACGCCGATGAGGATGCCGCGCGCGCCGCCGCTGGCGAGGGTGTCGGTCAGCAGAGGGCGCAACCCATCAGAAAGGAAGGGAATCGGACCGATAAAGGGCAGGGGGGCAATGCCGAGCAGTACCAAAAAGGCGGTGAGCAAAAAGAGGGCGGAAGGCAGGCTGGGGCGTTTTTTGAGCAGCCGGACGCTGGCGTAAAGTAAGGTGACGGCGAGCAACGCCATGAGGCTGGTTTCCACCGGGACGATGATGGCATCTACAAAAAGTTGTTCGATACCTTGCAAACTGTCCACGCTGCTGACGAGGAGACTGAGAATCATAAATATGAGGAGAATGAGGCTGTAAAGGGAGCCTTTTTTACGGCGGGTGATTTTTTGCAAATGAACCGAAAAAAGGTTGGCGACCCCCACCAAAACAGCCATCCCAGAGAGAAGAACTGCCCACTGCAGAAAGAGCAAGCGCAGGCTGGCGGCAGCGGGGATAAACGCGCCCAACAAGACGATAAGCCCGGCGCTGATGGCAAATACGGCATTGGCGATGGAGAAAATTTGTCTCATTACAGGATGCCCATGAATTTTAAGCCTGCTCCGGCGAGCAAAGCGAGGAGAATGAGCCAGCGGAAGATGTCTTGTGCCAGCAGGCTGGCGGTGTGAGCATTACCGGCACGGTCGTATGCGCCAACGGCAAAAAGCTCTTCGCCCAGAAGCGGTTCTTCCGCTGCGACATATAGCGCCGCCTGGGCAGGGAGGCTGTCGCTGGCGGCAATGACCGGGACGTTCTGCCGGTCTGCCGCTTCGGTGAGTAAGCCCACTTCGGGTCCGAAGTTGCCAATGAGGATGTTGGTGGAAATACGCTCGTCCCGAATGGCGGGCATGACCCCGGCAACGTAGGAGAGCGGGGTTAACCCCGTCATCCTGCCATGATTGCGGTCAAAAACCTGTTCTGACGCAACTGCATCGTGTGCGGCACGCAGGGTATCTTGCGAAACGAGGGTGATGATGGGGTTGCCGGAGGTGGCAACCGGAGGCAGGTCGCTTAGGGAGGTGGTACGCGCCAGGCGGGTGAGAATCCCCAGCCCTGCCAGGGCAGAAGCGCCTGCCGGTGTGAGAGGGTTAGCACTCCCCAGCGAAACGTGCAAGCGAGTTCCGTCTTCCACCACTGTGCTGGCAGCACGGCGGATTTTGGTCATGGCGGGAATGGAGCGAAAGGTAAGGTTTATTTTGCGAGCAAGCAGGGAAAAAACAACAACCAACAGCGCCGCGCCAAGAATAATCCCTAATGCCAATGTGTCAGGTATGTTCACCGCGCTCATCCTTTCAGTAAGGCTTCAAAAGCCTGGGTTTCGTCTTCTTCTTCCAATAATTGCGCCAACGCGCCTGCGCCTTCTGCCGCTTTGCCAAAGAGCAAGGGCTGGCTAAGGTAAAGCAACTGAGCGGCGACCGGGTTTAGCGGGCGGGTGACTTGCAAAATCCCCAAGGTCAGCCCATCCACCCCCCAGCGCCGGAGAAAACCCACCCAAACCTGCCAATAGGCTCGTGAACTTGTCATAA
>DYNS01000413.1 GCA_020720965.1 Anaerolinea sp.
CTCCACGTTTTCTGCCGTAATGCCCATGTTGCTGTAATAATGCGGTAAATCCTGGGCAAAATAGGGGTTGGGGGAGAATTTGTAACCGGTCATCGGCACCATAGACATCGATTCCACCCCGCCAGCGAGGACGATTTCCATATCGCCGGATTGGATGGCGTGGGCGGCGTGGGCAATGCTTTGCACACCGGAGGAGCAGTAACGGTTGATGGTTTCGCCCGGCACGCTGACGGGCAGCCCGGCGCGTAGGGCAATCATCCGCGCCATGTTCATCCCTTGCTCGCCTTCGGGGAAGGCGCAGCCCATAATCACATCGTCAATTTGAGCGGGGTCCAGGCTGGGAACCCGTGCCAGTAAGCCGCGAATGACCTGCGCCGCCATTTCATCCGGGCGCATGGTGGCAAGCGAGCCGCGTTTTGCTTTTCCAACAGGCGAGCGCACCGCCGCCACAAGTACAGCATCTGTTTTATTCATGAATTTTCTCCTTTAGTCGCTTCGTTAGTCGGGTAGTTGTTAGTCGAATATCGAATAGCCATTCTCTACCCTTCCAACTCAGTTCCTCAACGGCTTTCCGGTTTGCAACAGGCTCCACATCCGCGCCTGGGTCTTCTCTTCGCCGCACAGGCTCAAAAAGGCTTCCCGCTCCAGGTCCAAAATGTATTGCTCGCTCACCCAGGCGGGTTTGCTCAACGCCCCGCCGGTGAGAATATGCGCCAGTTTGCGGGCAATGTGAGCGTCATAGTCGCTGATGTAACCGCCCACTTGGAAGGAATAAGCGCCAATTTGCACTGCGCCCAAATAATCACGCCCGGCAGCGTAAATCTTCTCTGGCGCGGGCGGGGCGTAACCGGTGGCAGCCATGTGCAAAACTTCCTTTTTGGCTTCGCTCAGCAAATACTCGCGGTGCATCACAACCCGGTCGGCGGCGCTTAAGATACCCATCTGACGGGCTTCCTCGGCGCTGGTTGCCACTTTTGCCTGCCCAATTTGCACAAAAGCGCGTTGCAGGAAAGGCAGCAGTTCCGCGCCTTCGGTTCGCATTGCCGGGTTCATCACACGGCGCATAATTTCCTTGGTGCCAGCCCCGGCAGGGATAACCCCCGCGCCCAACTCCACCAAGCCGATATATAACTCGCCAGCCGCCACCACCCGCGAGGCGTGCATGGTCACTTCGCAACCGCCGCCCAGCGCAAGCCCGGCAGGGGCAGCCACCACCGGTTTGGGGAAGTAGCGCATCCGCATATTCAGGTTTTGCAGTTTACGAATCGCCTCGTCCAGGGTATCCCACATCCCCTGCTGCGCGGCGACCACGACCATAAACAGGTTTGCCCCGGCGCTAAAATTATCGGCTTCGTTGCCAATCACCAAACCATCAAAATCGGTTTCGGCGCGGTTCAAGGCTTCGTTGACGATTTCGAAAATATCGTCATCAAGGGCGTTCATCTTGGTATGAAACTCTACGCAAGCCACGCCATCGCCCATATCTCTCAGGGTCGCGCCCGCGTTTTCGGCAATCACTGCCTGCTCTTTGAGCAAAATCAGCCCTCGCGGACGTTGAATGGGGGCGTAATCCCGTTTGGAGAGGTCGTACACGCCGGTTTTCTGGTCGCCGTTATATTGATAAAAAGACTCGCGCCCACTGGCAAGCATTTCCGTTACCCAGGCAGGGGCGGCAAACCCGGCGGCTTCCATTTGCCCGGCAGCCCAACCCAGGCCCAGGGCATCCCAGGTCTCAAAGGGTCCCATATCGTGACCAAAGCCCCAGCGCATTGCGTCATCCACCGGCTTGGGCGTATCCGCCACTTCCGGCAGGAGAGATGCCGCGTACTGGAATCCTTGCCAGGTGAGGGCTTGCACCAGTTTGGCGGCTTTATCTTCGGCTTGCAGCATCGCCTTCAAGCGCTCCGGCAAAGATTCGATGCCCTTTGCCGCCTTGAGAGAGTCGAAGCGCGGTTTGGTCGCGGGAACATGCTCCAGCGTGTTCAAATCCAGCGAGAAAAATTCTTTCTTGCCATCTGCGCCGCGCACTTCTTTGTAAAAACCCACTTTGGTTTTGTTGCCCAGCCATTTGCGCTCGATGAGGGCGGCGATGAGGGCGTTGGGCTTTTCGGCGGTGAGGTAGGGCTGGGCGTAAGAATCGTGCGGAATGGCGGGGGCGAGGTTGCGCCCAACATGGTCCCACACGTCAATGCCCACCAGGTCAATGAGGCGGAAGGTGGCGGTTTTGGGGCGACCCATAAGGGGACCGGTCAGCGCGTCCACTTCGTCCACTGTGTAGCCGTTGTTGATGATGAAATCCAGCGCAAACGCGCCCGTGCCAAAGGCAACCCGGTTGCCAATGAAGTTGGGGGTGTCTTTGCAGTGAACAATGCCTTTGCCCAGGCGATATTCGCCAAAGTGGCTGATGAAATCAACTACCTGGGGCAGGGGGTCTTCGGTGCGGATGA
>DYNS01000094.1 GCA_020720965.1 Anaerolinea sp.
GTGAGGGCGTAGGCGTTGGAGGTGATTTCCCAAATGCGCCCGTGCCCGCCGGTGGCAAAGATGACGGCTTTGGCGTGGAAGGTGTGTAACTCGCCGGTAGCCAGTTCTATGGCGACTACCCCGGCAGTTTTGCCGTTTTCAATCAGCACATCCAGCACCTGAAATTCGTCATAAAAATTGACGTTGTTTTTGATGCACTGCTGGTACAGGGTTTGCAAAATCATGTGACCGGTGCGGTCGGCGGCGTGGCAGGCACGCCGAACCGGTTTGCCGGTGATATTGTTGGTGTGTCCGCCAAAGGGGCGCTGAGAGATTTTTCCATCCGGTGTGCGGTCGAAGGGCAGTCCCATGTGTTCCAGCTCGTACACAATTTCGGGGGCTTCGTTGCACATAAACTCAATCGCGTCCTGGTCGCCGAGATAGTCGGAGCCTTTTACGGTGTCGTAGGTGTGCCATTCCGGGCGGTCTTCTTCGCTGTTGCCGAGCGCTGCGCCAATGCCGCCTTGCGCCGCGCCCGTGTGGGAGCGGGTGGGGTACAGTTTGCTGATGACGGCAGTTTTGGCGGTGCGGGAGGCGTATAGCCCTGCCATAAGCCCCGCGCCGCCTGCGCCGATTACGACAACTTCAAATTGATGTGTGTTCATTGCGGTTGTCTCCTACGAAGTCCACAAAACATAGACGCCCATGACGCTGAAGGCAAGCATGAAGACCATGCTAAGAAGGCGCACAACCTTGCGCCCGCCGGGGCTGACGATGTAATCATCCGCGATGACGACCATGCCGTGAATGCCATGGGCGCTGGCGGTGAGGTATAAGCCGCTGGCAACCAATTTCCAGAACCAGGTTGCCCAGGGGTCCAGGCTGGGGAGGGCGGTGCTTTGGACGTGGGTGACGTTGGTGGTGAACGCCCAGCGCATTACATCCGCAAAGTTCATGTGGTAACGTGCGCCCATCCAAAAGGCTCCTGCCAATCCCACCAAAAAGAAGGCGTACATGGCGAGGGCAGAAAGGCGGGTGAATATCCACATGAGCATTTCAAAGTTCATGCCGCGATGTTTGAGCGAGAGAGTGCGAGATTTTTCCGTCATGGTTTAGCCTCCCAACGCGGCGGTGACGATGGAATACACGGCGAAACTGTACAGCGGAAGGAAAACGCCCCATTCCACCCAAATGGCTTCGCGCTGGTATTCCAGCAGGTCTGGGAACAAATCTATCAGGGTGATGCGTAAGCCGTTGATGGCGTGGAACATCACAAAAAAGAAGATGAAGATTTGGAAAACCCAGCTTTCATAAATATCGTTGATGAAGCGCCCCGCGTCTCCTCCCAGAAATGACGCGAGGACGTGAATAGAAATGAAAGTTGCCATTCCCATCCCGCCTATGCGGTGCAGAATAAACGTCAGCATGGGACCGCCGCCTTTGTAACCCAAAGCGCGCGCCAGGCTGACATTTCTGGTCATGCTCATCTGTGCCTCCTTAAAAATTTAGTTGCAAGATACCCAATTTGGGGGAATTGCCGAAAAAAACGCCATAAAGACAAGTTGTATTGTGCCTTACATCTCATAAGGGCAGAAAGTGACAATCGTCCTATTTATTTCATTTCAGACATCATCTAATAAAGGGGGGAATGACCTTTATAATCCAAAAACGCTTGCGGCTGATTTTAATCGATTCTCTTTCATATTCTCTTTTGCCAAAAGAGTGATTACAACCGCACAGCGAACATACACTAAAAGCACACCAAGCCAAAGGAGGTGCGAAATGTCTGGGACAAGCCGCATTACGCGGAGAGATTTCATTAAGGTGACAACCGGAGCGGTAGGTGGAGCCATTACCGCTGCTCTGGGAATCCCCGCCGTAGGGTATTTGATAGACCCGGCTCTGCAAGAAAACAAAGCCGGAAAACCGGTCAGTATCGGCAAAATTGCCGATATTCCGGTCGGTACGCCAACTCCGTTCTCCTTCACCGTTACCAAAGTAAACGGCTGGGAACGTACGGCGAGCAGCTTTGGGGGATTCATCCTGCGAAAGTCGGAAGACCCCAAAGATATTGTCATCCTTTCCAGCCGCTGCACCCACCTCTCCTGCCGCGTCAACTGGAGCGAGGAAGCCCAGGCTTTTCTCTGCCCCTGCCACGACGCCAAATTTAGCAAAACCGGAGAAGTGTTGGATGGTCCCCCCCCCGAACCCCTCGGTCATTTTGAATACGAAGTGGCAGAAAACGGAACCATCACCATCATCCCTGTCGAAATGAAGTCGAAGGAAGGCTAACCATGTGGCAAAAAACTTACGCCTGGCTGGATGAGCGCCTGGGGTTGGGCGACCTTTACAAAAATCTGCTAGACCGCCCGGAACCGCACGGCAACTGGTGGAACACCCTCGGCTCTGCCAGCCTCTTCCTCTTCATCATCCAGGTCGTCACCGGCATCTTCCTCACCGTTTACTACACCCCCTCCCCAGACCACGCCTACGACTCCATTCAGTACATTATGAACGAAGTCGCCTTTGGCTGGCTCATTCGCGGCATCCATCACTGGGCGGCTTCGCTCATGGTGCTGGTTGTCTTTGTTCACATGCTGCGGGTCTTTTACACCGCATCCTACAAATACCCGCGAGAACTCACCTGGCTTGTAGGCATTGGCTTGCTCCTCCTCACCATCGGCATGGGTTTCACCGGCTACCTGCTACCCTGGCATCAGATGGCGTATTGGGCAACCACAGTCGGCACCCAAATTGCCGGAAGCGTACCCTTCGCCGGAGAATTCATCCTGCAAGCCCTGCGCGGCGGACCCGACCTGAGCGCTCTCACCCTGCAACGATTCTTCTCCGCTCACATCTGGATGCTCCCCGCCCTGCTCGCCCTGCTCGTTGGTGTTCACCTCTACCTCATCATCAAGCACGGCGAATCGCACTTCCCGGATAAGGAAGACTAAAGGAGCGCCCGCCATGAACGAAGAAACCAAAAAACAAATTAACCAAAAATACGAGCGCAAATTGGAACACGGGGAACGCTTTTGGCCCGATAGCATCTTCAAAGATGTAATTGTCGCCCTCGGCATCTTCCTCGTTCTCATCCTGCTCGCCACCTTCGTCGGCGTACACGACGCCCCAAAAGCCGACCCCAGCGACACCAGTTACGTCCCCCGCCCGGAATGGTACTTCCTCTTCCTTTTCAAATTCCTGGCGCTCTATGGGCAAATTCCGGTTGTCGGCAAAATTGAATGGCTCGCCACCGTCCTTATCCCTGGCATCTTCATGGGGCTGCTCACCCTCCTGCCCTTCATAGACGGCTCACCCCGGCGCTACTACGCCAAGCGCACCATGCCCATCGGCATTATGAGCATCATGGTTCTGGGGATTGTCCTGCTCACCTTCCTCGCGGACGTCCCCACCGTCTTGGCGGATGGCAGCAGCCTGCTGGGAACCCTCCAAACCATTGCCGGAATCGTCATCCCGGTCATTGCCTACGCCCTGTTCATTTTCTACGCCTACAAAACCAAAGAAAACGCCGTGCGCCTCACCATCATCACCGCTCTTATCTCCGGCGTGTTGATGATAGTCTTCACCGGCGCCGCCCTTGCCCTGCACCAACCCCCCGCCGTAGAAACCGCCGAAGTCCCGCACACCCTCGCAGACCAAATTGTCGCCGGGCAGGAACTATACTCCCTCTACTGCGTGGAATGTCACGGCGATGACGGCGCGACCACCGTCATCGAAGGTGTGCAAGGGCTGGAAGGCTTGGAGATTATGGCAATCAACGGCAAAGACGTTCTCTACACCCTCAACGATGCCTCTCTCGTGGAAGTCATCAACTACGGACGACCCGATGCCGGAATGAACCCCTTTGGCAAAGCCTACAACCCCGAAGGCTTAACCCGCAGCCAAATGGACTACATCGTAACCTTTATGCGCTACATCTGGGACGACCGCTTTGAAGCCCCAGAAATCAAACCCCTCTTCCCCGAACTTGCCGAAGGCGAAGTCCCCTCCTACGAAGTTCACATCCAGCCCATTGTCAAACGTTACTGCATCTCCTGCCACCGACCCGGCAAAGACAGCAACGAATACTACATGGACACCTACGCAAACATCCTCAACAGCGGCGAAAACGCCGGTAAAAACGTCATCGCCGGGGATATGAACTCCTACCTGCTGCAAACCATTCAGGGAACCCCCATTCTGGATGCCAGCGGCGCGGAAATCATCGGCGTAATGCCCCCCAACGGCAGCCTTAAGCCCGATGTAGTCGATGCCCTTGTCCGCTGGATTATGGCAGGGATGCCCGAAACCGAAGCCGAAGCGGACGCTCTCTCTGCGCCCACCCCTGCCCCTTAGCCGTTACCCCCAACCCCAACAACGAACCGCCCCGAAGCCAACGCTCCGGGGCGGTTTTCTCTCACTCACTCTTTCACAATCTTCGCCACTGTCACCCCGTCCCCGCCCTCGCTGGGCAGACCCTCCTCAAACGAGGCAACATACTCATGCCCCTTCAGCGCCGCGCGGACTTCCTGACGCAAAACGCCGGTTCCTTTGCCGTGAATGATGCGTACAAACGGCATCCCTGCCAGGTAGGCGCGTTCCAGATATTTTTCCAGCATCTCTAGGGCATCTTCGGCACGCTGCCCGCGCAAGTCCAACTCCATGCCGGGGGAAGCGGCGCTCACCGGGCGCGATTCGCTCCGGGAGGGGGAGGCGGAAGAGGCTGCCTTGCCCCTGGGCGCGGGAGGCGGCGCGGAGGCAAATTCCGCTTTGCGGAGTATATCCGTCAACTTCGCCCTCACCCGTAGGCTGCCAATTTGTACCTCGGCATCTGCCTCGCTGAGAGCGGTGATGACTCCCTCGCTGCCGAGAGTCCGCAGGATGACCTTTTCTCCCAGCCGGAACAGCCCCTGCGGCTCTGGTTCGCTGGGGGCGGGCAGGCGCAGCACCGGGGCGGAGGCTTTTTCCTCCACCGCTTCCACTTTTTCTTCCAACTTTTGCAGGGCATCCAGCGGCTGACGGAGCTTCTTCAGGTCGGTTTTCAGGCGGGAGAGATTGCGCTTCAGCACGGCTACTTCCAACTCCGCTTCGGCGCGGGCTTTTGCCAGCACTTCGCGGCGCTCGTCTTCAATCTTTTCCAGCCTTTCTTCCAGGGCGCGGTTCAACTCCTCGGCGCGGGTGCGGGCTTTTTCGGTTTTTTCGCGCTCGCGGCTGCTGCGGTTGCGCTCTTTGCGAATGTCTTCCAGCAGTTTGTCGGTGCGGAGTTCATCCGGGTTGACCGCGCTTCTCGCTGTGGCGACAATCGATTCGGGTAAGCCGAGGCGGGCGGCAATTGCCAGGGCGTTGGAACGTCCGGGTAAGCCGATGGTGAGGCGGTAGGTAGGTCGCAGGGTGGCTACGTCAAATTCCAGCGAGGCGTTTACCACGCCCTCCGCGCTGTGGGCAAAACTTTTTAGTTCCGGGTAGTGGGTGGCGACAAAGATGGTGCAGCCGGTTTGCAGGAGATGTTCCAAAATGGCGCGTGCCAGGGCTGCGCCCTCCTGCGGGTCTGTGCCTGCGCCCAACTCGTCAAAGATGACCAAGGTGCGGGAATCTATCTTTTTGAGAATGCGGACGATGTTGGTGAGATGCCCGCTGAAGGTGGAGAGAGATTGTTCGATGGATTGTTCATCGCCGATGTCGGCGAAGATGTCGTGGAAGAGGCTGATTTCTGAGCCGCTTTGGGCGGGGATGTGCAGCCCGCTTTGCGCCATGAGCGCCAAAAGCCCAACCGTTTTAAGTGAGACGGTTTTGCCGCCGGTGTTGGGACCGGTGATGATGACGGCGCGGGTTCCGGGGCGCAGTTCCAGGTCGTTGGCGATGACGGTTTGGGGGTCTAGCAAGGGGTGGCGGGCGCGGTATAACAGCACAGTGGGTGGGGCGTTTCCGGCGGCAGGCGGCTCCACCAGGATGGGTTCGCTGGCGCGGATTTCATCGGCATATTTGGCTTTGGCAAATGCCAGGTCTATTTCTGCCAGAGCATCCACCCCTGGGATAATTTCATGGGCTGCCATGCCCACCTGGGATGAGATTTCTGCCAGGATGCGTAGAATTTCGTTGCGCTCCTGCATTTGTTTTTCGCGGTAGTCGTTGTTCAGTTCCACCACTGCCAGGGGTTCTACAAACAGGGTTGCGCCGCTGGAAGATTGGTCGTGAATGATGGATTTGATTTGTCCCTTAAACTCGGCGCGCAGGGGGATGACGTAACGCCCGTCCCGCTGCGTGATGAGGGTGTCTTGCAGCATTGGCACCGTCCCGGCGTCGGTGATGTAGCGTTGCAGGCGGCTCATCAGCCGCTCGTGGGCAATTCGCATTTCCTTGCGTAGGGAGGCAAGTTTGGGCGAGGCGGAATCCAGCACTTCTCCCCGGTCGCTGATGGTGCGGGAGATGGCATCCACAATTCCCAGGGTGGTGGGCAGGGCGAGAGAAAGCTCTGCCAGGCGGGGGAAGAGATAGGCGGGGGCTTCTCGCGGGGCGGTTCTGCCGGGTTTTTGGTGTTTGGCAGGTTCCGGCACGGCTTCGGTGGCGCCCCGGCTGGCTTTTTCCAGGGTTTTCTTCAGGTCGCGGCAGGCGATGAGGGTTGCCTTTATATCCAGCAGGTCGGCGGGTTCCAGGGTTCCGCCGCGCCGCGCTAACAGCACCTTGGGGCGAATATCATGCGCTCCGCCAATGCTCACGTCATGCGTGGCGAGCAGGCGGCGCGATTCGGTCGTCTCTTGCTGGCGCAGCCTTGCCAGGGTGTAAGAGGTGGTCGGCTCCAGTTGGCGGGCAAGGTCTTTGGATGCGGAAAAATCGCAGTGGGCAGCCAGGCGCTCCAACACTTTGGGGTATTCCAAAACGGTAATTGTCTTCAAGTCCATGAGGGTTTCTTTCTGCTTTGTTCGTGCCGCCGGATTTGTGCGGGCAACCTATTTTACACCGTGCCGCGCCTGTGCTAAACTACCCGGCATGGAAACCCTTCCCACCCACCTTTCCCCCACTTCCGAAGACTTCCGCGCCAACGATGCCCATCACCGCGCCCTGGCAGAGGAACTGCAAGCCCGGCAGGCGCAAACCCGGCAGGGCGGCGGAGAAAAATATCGCCTGCGGCACGAGGCGCAGGGCAAGTTGTTCGTGCGTGAGCGCATAGAACGCCTGCTGGACCCCGGCTCCCCGTTTTTGGAACTTTCTGCGCTGGCAGCCTGGGAGATGTACGCGGGAGAAGCCCCCGCCGCCGGGGTTGTGACAGGTATCGGGCGTGTCTCTGGCAGGGAGGTGATGATTGTCGCCAATGATGCCACCGTTAAAGGCGGCGCTTACTTCCCCCTGACGGTGAAAAAGCACCTGCGTGCCCAGCAAATTGCCCAGGAGAACGCCCTTCCCTGCCTCTACCTGGTCGATTCGGGCGGCGCTTTTTTGCCCATGCAAGACCAGGTCTTCCCGGATGCCGAGCATTTTGGGCGCATTTTTTACAATCAGGCGCAAATGAGCGCCAGGGGTATTCCGCAAATTGCCGCCGTCATGGGGTCTTGCACGGCGGGCGGGGCTTACGTCCCGGCGATGAGTGACGAGGCGGTCATTGTAAAAGGTACAGGAACCATTTTTCTGGGTGGACCTCCTCTTGTCAAAGCCGCTACCGGGGAAGATGTCAGCGCCGAGGAATTGGGCGGCGCGGAGGTTCACACCCGCAAAAGCGGGGTCGCCGACCATTTTGCCGAAAATGACGAACACGCCCTGGAAATTCTGCGCGAAATTGTAGAAACCCTGCCCCTGCGCCCCCTGCCCGCCAACCCTTTTTACGCCCCCGCCGTTCCGCCGCAAGAGCCGCTTTACCCGCCGGAAGAACTTTACGGCGTGCTGCCCCGCTCCTTCCGCGAGGGCTATGACGTGCGCGAAATCATCGCCCGCCTGGTAGATGCCAGCCAATTCCGCGAGTTCAAAGCCCGTTACGGCACAACTTTGGTGACGGGTTTTGCTCGTATTTCCGGCTTCCCGGTTGGAATCATCGCTAACAACGGCGTACTCTTTAGCGAATCTGCCCTAAAGGCAACTCACTTCATCGAACTGTGTGACCAACGCGGCATTCCCCTGCTCTTTTTGCAAAATATCACCGGCTTTATGGTGGGCAGGGAATACGAAAACAGCGGCATAGCGAGGGATGGAGCCAAAATGGTTCACGCCGTAGCCACAACCCGCGTTCCCAAACTGACGGTCATCATCGGCGGCTCTTTTGGCGCAGGCAACTACGGCATGTGCGGAAGGGCATACAATCCCCGCTTTTTGTGGATGTGGCCCAACGCCCGCATCTCCGTCATGGGCGGGGAACAAGCCGCCAACGTCCTGCTCACCGTTAAACAAGAGCAGCTCGCCCGCGAAGGCAAACCCGCCCTCAGCCCGGAGCAAGCCGCCGAATTCAAACGCCCCACCCTGGAAAAATACGAGCGCGAGGGCAGCCCCTACTACTCCACTGCCCGCCTGTGGGATGACGGCATCCTGCTCCCTCATGAAACCCGCCGCACCCTGGGGTTGGCGCTTTCCGTCCTCTTCAAATCCCCGCCCCAGGACGGGCACTTTGGCGTATTCCGCATGTAGCACAGGAGAAACATGACAAACACCCCCGAAGCCGACCGCATCCCGGAACTGGACGGAGTGCGAGGTCTGGCAATTTTCCTCGTTCTGGCGCACCACATCCTGCCTATGGCAAGTTACCTCACCCAAAACGAATTCCTGCGCGGCTTCGGGCGCGCCTCCGAAATCGGCTGGGTGGGGGTAGATGTCTTCTTCGTCCTCTCCGGCTACCTCATCACCGGAATTTTGCTGCGCTCCCGCCAACACCCCAACTACTTCAAAAACTTTTACGCCCGCCGCATCCTGCGTATCTTTCCACTTTACTACCTGGTCACAGGCGCAATCCTTCTCTTCTTACCCACCCTGGAGAAGAACAACCCCGCTTACACTCAATCGCTCTGGTACGTCTTTGCCCTATACCTGCAAAACTGGCTCTACCTGCTGCCCCTGCCCGTTTCGCAAGCGCCTGCCCACACCTGGTCTCTCGCCATCGAAGAGCAGTTCTACCTGGTCTTCCCCGCCATTGCCTACAAACTCAACCCCCAACAACTGCTTCGGTTCAGCCTCGGCGTTATCACCTTCATGCCCCTCTTCCGCCTCGCCCTCATCCTGTTGAATGTCAAAGCCCTCGGCTTCCCCACCGGCGGATTTTTCTACCTGGGCACTTTTACCCGCTTCGAGAACTTTGCCTTTGGCGCTCTGCTCGCCCTCGCCGCCGAACACTTCCCCCGCCTGCACA
>DYNS01000095.1 GCA_020720965.1 Anaerolinea sp.
AGCGCGGCAGCCGGGGCAGGGGAGTGCAAATCAATCCCCCAGAGCGAGGCGATAATTCGTAAAAAACTCAGGTCTGTCTGAGAAAGGCTTTGGGTAAGCGAGGGCATCTAAAACCTCCGGCTGCGTCTACCTTGCACCGCCCAAATTTCAATGGGCTGATTCTTGCCCCGAATGGCAACCGCGCCCAGGGGCAAAAGGTCAAATTCGGCGCGGTGTGCGCCCAGCGCCTCATACGTCCAACCGCTGATGAGGATTTCGTGTTCCGGGTATTGTTTGTTTAAGCCGTCTATGCGGGCGGCGAGGTTGACAGTGTTGCCAATAACGGTATATTCCTGCCTTTCGGTGGGACCCACCGCCCCGGCAAGGGCGACCCCGGTGTTAATGCCAACCCCCACCCGAATCGGTTCGTCACCCCGGCGGCGCATGGTTTTGTTAAACTCCATCAGGTACTGCCGAATTTCGATAGCGGTCAGCACGGCGCGGTAGGCGCTATCTTCCATCTCACGGGGTGCGCCATAAATGATGAGGGTGCTATCGCCGCCGAATTTGTTCACCATGCCGCCATGTTTCTGAGCCGATTGAACGACCAGGGGCAGGTAGTTGTTCAGCATGGCAACCACTTCCTGGGGCGAGTGGCGTTCCGAAAATTCGGTAAAGCCGCGAATATCACAAAATAAAACGGAAACGACCCGATTTTCACCTTCCAACTGCACCTGCCCGGAGCGAATTGCCTCTGCCACCTCGCGGCTGACAAAACGCCCAAACATATCGTGCAGCCATTCCCGCTCTTGCAAACCTTCCGCCATTTGGTTAAACACCACCGAGAGCCTGCCAATTTCGTCTCCGGCATAGGGTTGAACGCGCAATGAGAAATCTCCATCGGAGATTTTGACAACGGCTTCGGTTAATTGGCGCAGGGGGGTGGTAATTTGGCGGGCAAACAACCAGGTGAGGGTTCCGCCAATGACAAGGGCAAGCAAAGCGGTGAGGGTGGATTGCCAGGTAATCTGGCGGATTTTCGCGTCCAAAGTTTGGGTGGAAAGCCCGGCGGCAACCGCCCCAATAACCTGGTTGCCGAGGCTGACGCGCTTGCCCGCGAGAAGATGGTCTGGCATCCATTGCAGGAAGACTTGCTCGCCTGCCTGGGTCAGCAGGGTGATTCCGAGGGCATCCGGCGTTTGGGTGTAGGCAAAGGTCTGCTCGCGTGAATCCACCAGCCTTTTGCCATTTTGGTCATACACGGTGAAGAAGAGAATGTTGGGGTCTTTGCCCACAACCTGGGCGACTTCGCGCAGTTCGTCCAGTTCCTGCTGATAGAGAGGGTCCCGCAGGGTGAGGGTGGTCGTTTCCAAAAGGAAGGTCGCCTGGGCTTCCAAATCCTGCTGAAAGTTGGCGCGCTCGCGCTGGCTGGATAAGTAGGTGAGACCAAGAATGGTGAGCATGACGAGCAGGCTCATTAGAATCGAAATTTTGCTGGCGAGGGTGCGTTCACTCCAAAGAGAAAAAGGGCGGGAGGCGGGCATAAGTTAGGGGGTGGGAACCTGGCGGAGAAGTTCCATCATGGCACGCATTCGGGCGGTTGCGGCTTCCAAACCTTCCGGGAAGGAGTCGAAGCGGGTGGTCTGAAAGGGCTCCAGGGCGGCGAGTCCGGCTTCGTTTTGGTGCATGGTCGTTAAGGCTTGGGTAATGGCGTTCCGCAGTTCTGCGGACATGCCAGGGCGGGCAACAACGACCTGGCGGGGGGTCTCTTCGGTTCGGGCGAGTTCTTGCAGTTGGGCGATGGCTTCGGCGGGGAAGGCAACGTCAAAATGGTAGTCGTCCGTCACCCCGGCATCGGTCAGCCCGTTGAGTACCCATTGCAGGGTGTTTTCGTCATCGTAACTGAAGACGAAGTTCACCGCGTCGGGAAGGAGGGGGTCGGTGTAGTTTTTTTGCCCGGCGAGGGTTAACCCGGCTTCCAGCAGGTGAATGGCGGGAAGCATGTAACCGGAGGTGGAATAGGGCGCGTCCATTGCCAGCCGCCGCCCGGCAAGCTGCTCCAGGCTGGTAATACCGCTGGCTTTGCTGGCAAAAATGACGGAGTGGTAGGTTTCCACCCCAAACCGCCAGCGCCGCAGGATAATCTGCGCCCCGGTTGCGTCACTGAGGAGGGTGGCGGGGTATGTGCTATCAAAGTACAAATCCACCTCGCCGCGCTTCAGAAGTTCTTCCATCTCCTGGGTGGATTGCGCCACCCGCACTTTTCCGGCGGTAATGCCGTAATCAGCCAATTGGGCGGCGAGATAGTCCGCCAAGGGTTGAGAGCCTTCTATCACCTCGGCAGGGTCGTCTGAAATATCCCCCAAAACGAGGAAATTATCTTCGGTTGGGGCGTTTTGCGGGGTGGGGCTGGGCAAAACAGCGGGGGATGGCGCACAAGCGCCGCTGAGCGAAACCAAAAGGGTAAAAACAATAAAGAGAATAGGCGCGTTCATCCATGCTCCTGACAGGTAACAACCAAAACAAAAAGAGATAAAAAAAGCGTCACCGGCGAGGCTGAAAAAAGCCCGGTAACGCGAAGATGTGAACCCAAAAACCAGCCATCCTTGCCAAATAGCCGGTTTTTAATACAAATTGTGGGCGCGAAGGGACTCGAACCCCTGACCTCCTCGGTGTAAGCGAGGCGCTCTAACCAACTGAGCTACGCGCCCAAATGCCCCGCGATTATACCGCAAAATTTAAGGGGGCAGATTGGTAAATTCGCAAGCCGCCCATATCCACAAGGCGTTGCGTTTGGTTGCGGCTAAAGCGGTCCAACATCTGAGCATACAAAGGCGTATCATGGCGCAGGCGTCGAAAGGCGTAGCGCGAAAGGGCATCGGCAGCACGATTGTAGCGGCGAGGTTTCCATTCCCAGGTGAGTTTGCCAAAGCGCCCAATCAATTTTTGGGCACGGCGGTAAAATAGCCGTACCGAAGGAGATGATACGCCCGCTATACCTTGCAACTGTAGGATAACGCTTTTGGCATCGCCGCGCACCAAAACCGGCTCTTCTGAAATTCCCATATCTAACAAGGCTTCCAGACCTTCCAACAGGGCAATATACTCTGCCACATTGGCATTGGCGTAACGCCCCCGCAAAAACGAGCCATGTCCCTGCGCCAGCACGCAAGCATCTTCCGCCAGAATGCGCCACCCATAGCAAAGAATGCCACCACCGTTGGGTTCTTCTCCGGGCGCAGCGCGAAATAGACCGTCAAATTCCAAGCACAGCATCCTGCCTCCTTAAAACAAAATCCGCCAACGCAAGATGAGCGAGGCGGGGGGGAGTGAAAGCGATGTACACATCGCACTCATCTTGGCGTTTTTTGGCGCAATAATCAATCAACAACAGGTAAAAGTTTGTTTAACAATAGGAAAAGGAGAATAACATGCGTCTGATTCGATACCAAAGCGAGAACGAAACACCCCAATTTGGCTGGATTCACGAAGACCAGGTGGGCAAAATTGAAGGCAACCCCTTCGGCGAATATCGCCGCCACAAAGCCGAAACACCCCTGACGGGGGTAAAACTTCTTGCCCCCGCCCAACCCGGCAAAATTATTTGCGTAGGACGCAACTACGTGGAACATGCCAAAGAACACGGCGCAGAAGTGCCTAAAACCCCGCTCATCTTCCTTAAGCCGCCCTCATCCATCCTCAACCCCGGCGAAACCATCCTCCTGCCGCCCCAATCCAAACAGGTGGAACATGAAGCCGAGTTGGTCATTGTGATTGGCAAGCGCGGGCGCAACATCACCCCGGAGGCGGCGCGGGATTACGTCTATGGCTACACCATCGGCAACGACATCACCGCCCGCGACCTGCAAAAAAGCGATGGGCAGTGGACTCGCGCCAAAGGATTCGATACCTTTTGCCCCTTTGGACCCTGGATTGATACCGATTTCGACCCCGCCGATGCCCTCGTCACCTGCCGGGTCAGCGGTCAGCCCCGCCAAATGGCATCCACACGAGATATGGTCTTCAACGTCCCCACCCTCATCGCCTTCATCTCCTCGGTGATGACCCTGGAGCCAGGCGACCTGATTTTTACCGGAACCCCCGCCGGGGTTGCCCCCCTGCAAGAGGGGGATGAAGTTGTGGTGGAAATTGAGGGACTTGGGCGCTTGAGCAACCCGGTTAAAAAAGCCTAAGCCACTTCGGTTTGCAAAACCCGCACCGCCCCCGCCGCAAGCAGAGCGGCGGAAACCGATTCCGCGCTACCCGGCGCGACTAGGGCGATGAGATTACCGCCCCGCCCGCCGCCGGAAACCTTCGCCCCCCACGCCCCGCTGTTTCTCGCCGTTTCCACCAGGGCATCCACTCTGGAACAGGAGACGGTCATCTCTTGCAGCAGGGCGTGGTTTTCATTCATCAAATGCCCCAGTTCCTGGGGAAGACCGGCTTGCAGGGCGGCGCGGGCAGCCTGGGCAAGTTGCCCCACCTTATCAAAAACCGCTTCCCACCGGGCAGAATCGGCTTGCCAGAGTTGGCGCACCGCCGCCACCGATTCTCGGGTGGGAGCGGGGATGCCCGAATCGGCAATCAGCAGATGGAGGGGAGCGCCCACCCGCAGGGTTTGGATGGGTTCACCGCGCCGGTAATAGACCGGGCGGGCGTAGGTGATGACGGTGTTATCGATACCGGAGGGGGTTCCGTGATAGATGGTTTCGGTCTGGTAGGCGAGGGCGTTCACCTGCTCGTCTGAAAGGGGTTGCCCCAAATGGGCAGACAGAGCGCGGATGAGGGCAACCGATACGGCCGCGCCGGAGCCAAGCCCCGAAGCCACCGGAATTTGAGATTGGATGTGAATGTTGAGGCAGGGCGCAGCCGGGAGCGATAAGGCGTGGAAGACTCCGTCTATGGCGGCGCGCAGGGCGTGGGTGGGGGCAAGCGCGGAATATTCGGCGCGGAGGGAAATGTTGGGGGCATCTATCCACACCCCCAGGCGGGAAGAATCCCTTACTTCCACCTTTGCCTGCGCCTGAAAAACCGGGGCTGCCAGGGCGGGGCGGGCGTACACAACGGCGTGTTCGCCAAAGAGGATGATTTTTCCGGGGGCGGAGGCGGTTGTCATGCCAGGTAAAAGACTGCCAAAATGGCAATGCCCCATAACATAACTGCCGCCAGGAGAGGGCGGTCGCCCAGGACAGCATCTTCGGGGGCGGCGCCGGTGTCTTTGACTTGCAGCAGGTATTGATAGCGCATGACGCTGTAGATGATGAAGGGGATGGTGAACATCATGCTGTGATTTTCTGGCAGATTAATGGCGAGATAGGTGTATAGGCTATAGGTGATGATGGTGAGGGCGGAGGCGATGGTGATGAGGTTGTCCAGGTAGCCCAGGGTGTAGCCTTCCAGCACGCGGCGCTGGGCGTTTGCGCCGCCCGCCAACTGAGAAAGCTCGGCGCGGCGTTTGCCCGCCCCAATGAGAAGAGCCAGAAAGGTGGTGAAACTGTATATCCAGGGGGAGAAACGTTCCACTTCGATGAGGGTAACGCCCGCCGCAACCCGCAAAACGTAAAAGGAGGCAAGCACGATGATGTCCAACAGGACAACGTGTTTGAGCCATTTGGAATAGAGCAGGTTGAGCAGAAAATAGACGGCGGTGATGGCAGCGAAAGAGGGCGAAAGCCAGTAGGCAACCGGGAAGGAAACTGCCAAAATGAGGAGAGCGGCGGCGATGGCAGCCGGGATGGGGAGTTTTCCGGCGGCGATGGGGCGGTTGCGTTTGGTAGGATGTTTGCGGTCGGCTTCCACGTCTGCCAGGTCGTTAAGGATGTAGACCACGCTAACCACCAGGCTGAAGGCGAGAGCGCCGAGGGCGGTGTGCCAGATGGCGGTAGGGTTGCCAAGCTGCCTATCGAAGACGATGGCGGCAAAGAGAAAGACACTTTTTGCCCACTGTTTGGGGCGCATGGTTTTGAGGAGGGCTTTGAACATGGGTAAATTTTACCCGGTTTGGGTTGGTTCTCTCCACAACAGGGTGACGAAAATGCCAAGCAGGAGCATGAGGGTGACTGCCAGCCCACCTTCGGGACCAAACCCGCCGCCGGTGAGCCAGTCGGCGCCGGTTTCTTGCAGGTTGAGGAGCATTCCGCCCCCGGCTTCGGTTCCGCTGACTTGCAGACCGAAGAAGTTGCCTTGTACCCAGTTCCAAACGGAGTGCAGGGCGCTGATGCCCCACAGCGAACCTTCTCGCAGGGCGTAAAAGGCGGCAAACAGCCCAAACAAAAAAAGGTTGAGGAGGGCGATGAGGCTAAGGTTGGGGTTTAAGCCATGCAAAACGGCAAAAAATAGGGAGGAGAGCAAAATGCCGACCCAGGGTTTGTAACGGGCGGCCAGGGTGGGCAACATCCAGCCGCGTGCCAGGGCTTCTTCGGCAGCGCCCTGCACCATCCAACCCAGGAAGACAATCAGCGTGCCGCCCAGGGCGGCGATGCCCTGCCGGGATGGGTCGCCGCCCTGCTCTGGGGCGACAGCGCCAAAGAGCGCCAAAATGCCTACCGCGCCGGCGAACATGGCAATTCCCAGCGCCAGCCCGCGCAGGTATTGCATGAGGGCGGCAGGTTTCTCGTAGCCGAGGTTGGGAGAGGGGCGTTTTTCGTAGAATTTTGCCCACAACGCCAGGAGGAGGAAAATGCCACCAAAGGCGAAGACCAGTTGCAGCGCCATCCACCCGCCAGAAACAAGGGCGCTTTGAGAAGAGAGAGAGACTTCTCCGCTTTCCGAAAAGCCGTAGAGGCTTATCATCCCGATAAAAACCGGAATTGCGCCAAGTTGGGCGAGGAAGGCAATTGCCATGCCGAGGGGTAGGGCAAAGAACCAGGGTAAGAGCCGACTGCCAGAGCGGGCAAGTTGATAAAGACGATTTTCGGTAAGCCAGGGAAACATGGAATGACTCCAGATAAGTGGCACTCACCCCCGCATGGAAGTAAAGCGGGGGTGAGTGAGAGGAAATTACTTCATCAAATTCCGCAAAACCGTGTGCAGAATGCCGCCGTTGCGGTAGTAGTTCACTTCCACTTCGGTGTTAAGCAGCGCCTTTGCCTGAAACTCCGTCACTTCGCCATCTGGTTTGGCGGCGCGGACGGTGACGAGGCTTTGGGGAGCCATATCATCGCGGATGCCGAGGATGTCGAAGGTTTCGGAACCATCCAAGCCCAGGCTTTCGGCGTTTTGTCCTTCCACAAAGCGCAGGGGCAGCACGCCCATACCCACCAGGTTGGAGCGGTGAATGCGCTCGAAGGATTCGGCGATGACCGCCCGCACGCCTTGCAACAGGGGTCCCTTTGCCGCCCAGTCGCGGCTGGAGCCGGTTCCATATTCCTTGCCTGCCAGCACCACACAGGGGATTCCCTGCTCCTGATACTGCTTCGCCGCGTCAAAAATGGGCAGGGTTTCGCCCCATTGGTTGCGCCCGGCATCCCAAACTTTGGTCCAGTTGCCTTCTTTGGGGGCAACCAGTTGATTTTTCAGGCGGATGTTGGCAAAAGTGCCGCGAGCCATCACCAGGTCGTTGCCGCGCCTCGCCCCGTAAGAGTTGAAGTAGGCGGGAGCCACATCCCGCTCTTGCAGGAACTTGCCCGCCGGGCTATCGGCGGCGATGTTGCCCGCCGGGGAGATGTGGTCAGTTGTAATCGAGTCGCCGAAGAGCCCCAACACCCGCGCCGCGCGAATATCGCTGACCGAGCCGGTTTGCAGTGTGAGATGCTGGAAGTAAGGCGGGTGATGAATGTAAGTGGATTCTTCGCTCCAGGGGAAGAGCTCGCCCTCGCTCACCTTCACCTCCTGCCACATCTCCGTTCCCTCAAAGACCGCCGCGTAGCGCTCTTCAAACATGGACGTATGCAGGCAGGTGGCAACCGTATCCGCCACTTCCTGGCTGGAGGGCCAAATCTCGCGCAGGTACACGGGGTTTCCGTCCGCGCCTGTGCCAAGCGGCTCGGTTTCCAGGTCAATATCCACTGTGCCAGCCAGAGCATAAGCGACCACCAAAGGCGGGGAGGCAAGGAAGTTGGCTTTCACCAGAGGATGCACCCGCCCTTCAAAGTTGCGGTTGCCGGAAATCACCGCCGCCGCGACAAGGTCGCCGCCGCTGACGGCTTTCGCCACCTCACCCGGAAGAGGCCCGCTGTTCCCAATGCAGGTCGTACACCCGTAGCCGACTACGTTGAAGCCCAGCTGCGCCAGGGGTTCCAGCAGGTCGGCGGCTTTCAGGTATTCCGTCACCACGCGGGAGCCGGGGGCGAGGCTGGTTTTAACGTAAGGCTTCACATTCAGCCCTTTGGCGGCGGCTTTTTGGGCAACCAAGCCCGCCGCCACCAAAACCGAGGGGTTACTGGTGTTGGTGCAGGAGGTGATGGCGGCAATAACCACTGCGCCATGCTTCATCGTCTCTGCCCCAAAAGCAGATTGGCGCTGAAGGGCTTCCGCGTTCAACTCGTAGCCGCGTTCTTTTACCGGGGCGGTGAGCGCCTTTTGGAAGGTGGTTTTCATATCGGTCAGGGAAACCCGGTCTTGGGGGCGTTTGGGACCAGCCAGGGAGGGGACAACCAAGCCGAGGTCGAGTTCCAGGCTGTCGGTAAATTCCGGGTCTGGGCTGTTGGCTTCGCGGAACAAGCCCTGGGCGCGGCAGTAGGCTTCGGCGCGGGCAATCACCTCGGCAGGGCGACCGGTCAGATGCATGTAGCGCAGGGTTTCGGCATCAACGGGGAAGAAGCCCATCGTAGCGCCGTATTCAGGAGCCATGTTGGCAATGGTGGCGCGGTCGGGCAGGGACATATTCTCCAAACCGGGTCCGTAGAATTCTACAAATTTTTCCACCACGCCCTTTTTGCGGAGCATTTGGGTGACGGTGAGGACGAGGTCGGTGGCGGTCACGCCATCGCGCAGTTTGCCATAGAGTTTGAAGCCAATCACGTCCGGCAGGAGCATATCCATCGGCTGACCGAGCATGACGGCTTCGGCTTCGATGCCGCCCACGCCCCAGCCCAGCACGCCCAAGCCGTTAATCATGGTGGTGTGCGAATCGGTGCCAACCAGCGAATCCGGGAAGAGAACGCCTTCACGGGTTCCGACCACATCGGAGAGATATTCCAGGTTCACCTGATGGATGATGCCGGTCATGGGGGGCACAACCCGGAAGTTGGAAAAGGCTTTCTGACCCCACTTCAGGAATTCGTAGCGTTCGCGGTTGCGTAAAAATTCCATTTCGGTGTTGCGGGTGAGGGCATCTGCGGTGGCGAAGAAATCGACCTGCACCGAATGGT
>DYNS01000096.1 GCA_020720965.1 Anaerolinea sp.
CGGGTTCGCGACTACCTTGTTTTCCCTCTAGACATTGCCAGAAAACCCCAGAAAATAGCCCAGGCATTAATGCGTTTTGTGTTCATTGTTTAATCCAGCGTGAAGTTTGGCGCTGCAAAACGGTGTAAGCCACGATGGTTAAAGCCATGATGATGACCATGCCAAATGCCAGGGCATAGCCTTCGTGTGGATTTCCCAGTACGTCACCGCGAATTTGCTGACCCACAAAAATGGTCACCAATGGAATGCTGCCGCCGGTCAGTGCCTGGGCGGTGGCATAGGCGCCGAAAGCATTACCGAATAACAGGAGGCTGGCGCCGAGGATGGAAGGAGTCAGCACCGGGATGGCGACATCGCGCCAGTAGTGCCAGTTGGATGCGCCCAGATTGGCTGAAGCCTCGCGCCATTCCTTTTTCAGGCCTTCCAGCGCTGGGGTGATGGTCAGGACCATTAGCGGGAATTGGAAGTAGGTATAAGCCAACACCAATCCGCTCAGGCTGTACAGGTTGAAGCCGTTATCGTATGGGTTGAATGGACAAATTTCAAGGCCCGCTGCGTCAGGGAAACAGATTCCCTTGAGGATGGCGGTGATGAAACCGGTACGCCCCAGGGTGGCGATAAAAGCAAAAGCCAACGGCACACCGCCAAAGTTGGCAGCCAAGCCAGAGAAAGTCATAATCACATTGCGCATCCAGCGCGGGGAATTGCCAATTGTTACCGCATACGCTACGAAAAACCCAAACAGACCGCCGACAGATGCCGTCAAAAAACTGACTTGCAGGCTGGTGAGGTAGGCCTTGATAACATTCGGGTTACGAAAAACAGCCATATTTTCCAGCGTAAAAGCACCACTGCGATTGAGAAACGCGCCGCTGAACAAGTTGAACGAGGGAATGATGAGGAAAAAGGTGATAAATGCAAAAAATGGAAGCAAGCCGAGCCAGTTCCAGAGCGGATGTTCGCGCCAGGCGCGAGAGACGGAGATTGGTTGGGAAAGAGACATGGAGTAGTAAAAGGAAGGCGTGACCCGGCAAGAAAGCCGGGCCACGCGGAGAGAGGTTTACGGAAAAGGGTTACTTGATGTCGAGACCGACCACGCTATCCCACTGAGTTTTGATAATCTCGCGGGCAGCATTGAGTTGGTCAGCGCTGGGGACGACTGCGTTTTCGATGACAGCCGGGTCGGGCATTTTGGCTTTCAACTCATCGGAAACTACGCCGCGCTCAAGCATATCGCCCAAGCGGGCTGGGGCGCAGTAGCCTTGCATCCAGAGGCTTTGACCTTCGTCAGAGTACAGGAATTCCTGCCACAAGCGGGCGGCAGCGGGGTGCGGAGCGTAGGCGCTGATGGCTTGCAGGTAAAAACCACCCCAATTGACCGATGCGGGGTAGACAATTTCGAGCGGTGGGTTGCCGTTGAAAGATTCGGCGTTGGCAAGCGCCAGATAGTTCCACTGGAAGGTGATGGGGGTTTCGCCTTTGGCAATCGAACCGGTGTTGGCGATGAGCGGCAGCAGGTTGCCGGCAGCATTCATTTCCTTGAAGAATTCCAAACCGGGCTGAACGTTATCGAGCGAGCCGCCATTGGCTATGGCGGCAGCATACACCGTTTGGGCAGCCTGGTTGGAGGCACGCGGGTCTCCGGCAATGGCAACCTGACCATTGTATTTCGGGTCGAGCAGGTCTGCCCAATCTTGCGGCACATCCTTGACAACATCCAGGTTTACTTCAAAAACGAGCACGCCGTTATAGTCGGTGTAGAAATAACCGTCCGGGTCTTTCAATCCGGTGAGGCTGTCCCAGGTGGCGACCTTGTAAGCGGCTAACAGCCCCTGCTCTTTGGCGAGAGGACCATAAGCGGGACCTACATCGATGACATCGGGGGCTTGCGGACCCTTGTTTTCTTTGTTGTCGATGATGGCTTGGACTTCATCGGCAGAACCGGCTTCGGGGTTGATGGAATTGACCTTGATGCCATACTTGGCGGTGAAGGCGCTCATCATTCCGCCGTAATTGCACCAGTCATCTGGCAGGGCAATAACATTCAATTCGCCTTCGGCTTTGGCTGCGGCAATCAGGGCATCCATACCGCCGCCTTCTTCAACAGATTTGACAGTGCTCCAGTCTACATTGGCGGGAGCGGGGGCAGCCGCGGGTCCACAGGCAGACAGCAACATCGACAATAGCGCCAGAAGCGAAAACAAAGACAGAGTGATACGATTGAAACGCATTTAATTCTCCTTGGAAAATAGTAAATATTGGGACAACAGGGAGAATAATAAACCCCAACCATTAAGCTTTTTTTTGCAAGGAATTAACGACCAATTAATCTTGTGTGAAAAAAGAACGCACTTACCGCAACCCGAAATTTTTTTACAACTTTCTACCCCGGTCTCACCCATTTGTCATTGTGGGCGTGCTTTGCCGTACAATAAATATGACAAACCCCGCCACCCCACAAAAAGGAGACCTGCCGTGAAAAAACTAACCCCATTTTTCCTCATCCTTCTCCTGTTCTTCACCAGCCTTGCCTGCAATTTTGGCGCAAAACCCAAAAACGCCCCAACCCCGGTGGAGACGGATGCCTGCTGTCTTAACGAAGCCGCCACGCCAGAGCCGCAATCAGCAGAACCCGCCGCCCCCCAAGCCTCCGGTTTGGAGCCGGGCTGGCACGCCTTCACTAACGCCAACGCCGTGCGCGAGGTCATTGTGCAGGACGGTATTCTCTATGCTGCCACCCTGGGCGGGATGACGACCTGGAACCTGGAAGGCAAACTGCTAGCACATTACACCCCGCAAGATGGCATGGGGCATGTGAGCGCGAATAGCATCGTCTACTGCGAGATTCCCGCCCCGCGAATCCTGGTTGGCACCCTCAGCGGAATCAGCGTTTTCGACCCGCAAACCGGCTCCTGGACGAATGACCTGCCCTTGCCCGAAGACAGTCGCCTTGCAGCCAGCAAAATCGAGCGCCTATACTGCGACCAAGCCAACAATCGCCTGCTTATTGGCAGTTACGGGCTCAGCGTGTTGGACCTGAAGAGTGGCGAATTGCAACAGTTCACCAGCGAGCAAGGGCTGCGCTGGGACTCCATCAGCGATATCACCGTCCTGGGGACGGATATTTGGGTGGCGCATGGTTACAAGGGCATTGCCCAAATCTCTAAGGGCAAAGTTACCGCTTTCGGCACCGCCGAAGGGCTGCCGGACGAATACGCCTACTCCCTCGCCACCGCTCCAGACGGCACCCTCTGGATTGGTGCATCCAGCGGGCTTATTTCGTATAAAGCCGGGAAATGGGTTCATTATGATGCCGACTCACCCTCCCGCCTGAGCGATGTTCACGCTTTGGAAATTGCCCCAGACGGGGAAATTTGGGCAGCCACCTTGCCCCTCGGCATCGGGAGGCTGTGCCAGTTCCAGCCAGACGAGGCAGTTTGCGCGGTAGATTTTCAGGAGAAAGACAATCAGGGCATTTTCACCCTCGCCCTGACCGAATCTGGCGTGCCGGTGTACGGCACGGGCAAGGGGCTTTATCGCGTGGAAAACGGCGCGGCGCAAGCCTTCCAAACCCCCGACTTTCTCGCCAGTAACTTTGTCGATTCCCTCGCCTCTGCACCGGATGGTAAGTTGTGGGTCGGCACGGATGCCGGGATTCAGGTTCTCAACCCTGCCAAACCCGCCGAAGCCTGGCAGACCTTTCGCCAGGGTGAAACCGACTCCATGGGCGGCAATTGGGGCAAAAGCATCGCTTTCGACAAGAATCAATCGGTCTGGTTCGCCTTCACCAACGGCTCTGCCAGCCGCTACCAAAACGGAAACTGGACAACCTTCCCGGAAATTTACTCTTTTGATGCGGTGGCTGTGGACGAGAAGGGGCGCGCCTGGTTTGGCGATGACAGCAAGGGAGTTGTCGTCCTCAACCCAGATGGCACACAGGCGATGACCTTTAGCACCGCCAACGGCTTGCCGGGTGATAATGTGCAGGCGATTGTGGTGGATTTATCTGGCAGGGTTTGGATTGGCACAGACCAGGGGCTTGCCAAAGTGGAGAACGATGTTCTGGAGGTGGTTTTTGGCGCAGACAGCCCGGAATTGCCCAACAAATACATCCGCGCCCTGGCAGTCGATTCTAGCGGGGCGCTGCTTATTGGCACTTTTACCGGGGTTGTGTCTTATGACGGAACCAAAACCAGCCTGCTTCTGGACTTTTTAAAGGCAGGTTTTAGCGAAGCCCGCCTGACTACGCTGGCGGTTGCCCCCGATAACCGGGTTTGGATTGGTACGGATAAGGGCTTGCTTGTCCCGACAGGCTCCGGTTGGGAACTTCTCACCACCGCCGATGGCTTGCTGACCAATTACATTTCTGCCCTGCATGTAGATTCGTATGGCGCGGTTTGGGTGGGCGGCGGCGGCTCCAATTTTGATGGCGGCGGAATGCTTCAGATTGTGCCTTAATCGCATTGGTTGTGGGGCGCAACATTGTTGCGCCCCTACGGAGGAAATATGCGCCAACTGACCGATTTAACCGCAGAATATGCCAAGCGCCGCCTGTTTATGGGCTGTCTCAGCGCCATCATCGGTATCCCGGTCATGTGCTGCTGCCTGCTGGGGTTATTCAATTTTGGCTTGCCATGGATGGATTCTCTTGCCCGCAGCGGGGATGAAAGCCTTGTTACCTGGGTGTTGGTGGGCGGCGGAATCTTAAGCCTGTTTGTTTTGCTCGGCATCCCGGTTTTGCTTACTTTGGTCGTTATCCGTCAGCGTGCAACCTCTCTCGATGCGGTTTTTACGCCTCTGGGCTTGCGCGGCGGCAACTACCTCATCTACGGGCGGCATTATCAGGGGCAGGTTGCCGGGCGGGAGATGGATGTGTACCTGTATCGCGGTCCCACCATCGAATTGCGAGTGCAAACTCGTGTCTTCACCCGCCTTCAAATTTTTCACCGCGATTCCATTCCGGCTGGGGTGGCGCGGATGTGGAACAAGCGCCCCCTCGCCTCCCCGCCCGGTTTGGAAGAGTACGTTATCTATCCTCTGGACGAATCTTGGGCAGGCGGCTGGCTGGGCGCAGAGCAGGTTGCAGAAGCCATTCGCACCCTGATGACGGTAGGGGCGGAATGGGCGGTTTTTCGTACTGTTGAACTCCAACCCGGCGAGGTTGTTTTGCACCTGTACCGCTCTCGTGGGGTGTTTGGCGTTTCCCTCCCGCCTCAGGTCGCCTTCGCCTGGCTGACCAGCCTCCAAACCCTTGCCGCCGCCGCCGAAGCGCAGCCCGCCCCTTCCATTACCGCCGAACCTCCTCGGGTAGCCTTGCGCCAATCCCGCGAGCGGGTGAACAACATTCAAAAATATGCCATTGGCTTCATCGTTTTTGTCATGCCGCTCTGTTTCATTGCCATTGGCGCGTTGGTATTCCTGCTTGCCTCGCTTAACTAAGTCGCTGCTGGGTGCTTGTTGATTTGCCTTCCTCGCACTATACTCAAGTTATGGAGTCACCCCACCTTTACCAACAAATTGCCGAATCGATTCGGCAGGAGATTCTTGCCGGGGCGTTAAAGCCTGGCTCGCGCCTGCCTGCCATCCGCAAGATGACCGAGCAATGGCAATGCAACACCGGAACCATTCTGCGTGCCTACCAGGAACTGGCGCGGATGGGGTTGGTGTTTAGCCGTGTGGGGCAGGGGACGAAGGTGGCAGACCAACTGCCAGAGCAGAACCAAACCCCACTGCGCCGGGCGACCTTGTTCAACCGAACCGAGTCCTTTCTGTTAGAGATTATGACCGCCGGATATAGCCCGGACGAGGTGGAGCAATCTCTGCGGGTGGCACTCGACCGCTGGCGAACCGTATCCAACCAACCGGTGGAGGCATCTGCTACTGTTTTGCGCTTTGCCGGTAGCCACGACCCGGCAATGGCGCTCATTGCCGCTCACTATCACGAGGTGAATCAGAGTTTTAGCCTGCAACTTTCTTTTCGCGGCAGTTTGGGCGGGCTAATTGCTCTCGCCGAGAAAAAAGCCGACTTGGCAGGCTGTCACCTGTGGGACGAGAATACGGATACCTACAACGAGCCTTTTGTTCGCAAATTGTTGCCGGGGCAAAAAGTGGCTTTGCTCACCCTGGCGCATCGCCGGGTGGGGTTGCTTTTTGCGCCGGGCAACCCGCTTGGGTTAAGCGGGTTGGCGGATGTAGCCCAGGCAGGAATCCGCTTTCTTAACCGGCAGCAAGGCTCCGGGACGCGAGTCTGGTTGGATGCTCAACTTCAGCGTGCGGGAATTTCCTTTTCCCGAATCAACGGTTATTTCGATGAAAAAATGACTCACTCCGAAGTGGCGCGAGCCATTAGCAAAGGTCAGGTGGATGTGGGTTTGGGCGTGGAAACAGCGGCGCTTTCTTTTGGGCTTGGTTTTCTTCCGCTTACCACCGAGCGTTATGACCTGGTCATTCCCGCCGAAAAATGGGACATGGAAACCGTGCAAGCGCTTCGGAACTGGCTCGGTTTGCCCCAAGCCAAAGCCGCCATTCATCACCTGGGCGGTTACGACACCGACCAAACCGGGGCAGTTACCTGGGTGGGTTGAAACCTGCTCGTTGAATGACCCGCTTAAGCAAACTTCCACTTTCCTGGGGATTATGATGGCAGCGCACCACTGTTTTGAGGGAGGAAACGCCCCGTAACGCAGATACGACCAAAGAAGATGAATCTGCGCTGGTGAGCATTTGTGTATCCACCAGCAAAGCAGCCTCTGCCCCCTCACCTGTTACCGTGACCGAAAAATTGAGCAAGTCCGGAATCGGAAACAAAGCCTCGTCAAAGTCTGGCAAGCGCAGGGTTTCGCTGCCCGCCGCAATAAAGCCGCTATAGCGCCCGCGCACCTTCTCCAACCGGCGCAGGCTGCTTCCGCAGGGACATTGCCCCGGCAAAAAACGGCTACGGTCTCCCATCCGGTAGCGGATGAGCGGCATTCCGCGCCGGGTGAGGGTGGTGAAGACAACCTCGCCGTATTCGCCTTCGGGCTGCGACTCCCCCGTTTCCGGGTGAATGATTTCAACGTACAAATCCGCCTCGCGCAGGTGATACCCCTCCCGCGCCTCGCACTCCACCCCACCTCCCAAGCCCATTTCGGTTGCGCCATAGTGATTGAAAACCTGGCAGCCCCAAATCCGCTCCAGTTCGGTCACAATGGCGGCTGGCACGTAATCGGTGGAAAGCAATGCCGTGCGCGGAGGTTTGTTTCCGGTTTGCCAGCGCCGCGCCAGCCCCAAAACCTGGGTCGGTGAGCCGACAAGGCAGTCGGCTTGCTGGTTTTCCATCGTCTCCAGCGCATGAAGCGGGTCGCGCACCGCTCCGTAGGGCAGCGGAACTCGCTCTTTTTGCATCAGACCTTGCTTTAGCAAATCTCCCACGCTGCCGGGCGTTTCCCCCGGAAGTAAAATTAGCACTTTTTCGCCGGGTTTGGTAAGGGTGGACATGCCCACCCCGAAGAAATCAATTGTCAATGCCTGGTCTTCTGCGGTGAAGTAAACCCGTTTAGGTTCGCCGGTTGTGCCGGAACTTTGCAAAGTGACAACCCTCTCAATTTCATCCTGCGAGACGCAAACAAAGTGTAGCGGGTTTTGGCGCAGGTCTTCTGGGGTTGTGAATGGAAACTGGCGAAAATCTGCCAGGGTTTCCAGTTTTTTTGGCATTTCTGCCAGGCGCTTTTTGTAAAACGAACTTTTGGCGTGTGCCCAAGCCAGCGTTTCGTTTAATTTGTTTAATTGCCAGTCTGCCAGGTTTGCGCCGCTGGTTTTGTTTTTTATCCAGAAGTCCAGGGGAGTTTTCTGCATTGGGGTTTAGCCTATGATGTGGGAGGGAGAAATCTGCCCCCGGTATAGAGACCTGCCTTCGCGGTCGGTCAGGTTATAGGCGCAAAACGGAATCAGCCGCCCATCCGGGCTGGCGATGTGGATGCAGCAGTCGCGCAGGCGTTCCAAATCCAGGTTCCAGGCATCCTGAAACGCCATGCCGGAGATGAAGAAGGAGTGGGTGCGTTTTCTTTCCAGCAGGGTATCCCATTCGCCCAGGCTGGGCGCGGATGCTATCATTGGCAGGTCGGTGATTGGGCTGGGGGCGGACCAGTTTTGGGCAACGAAGGCGCGGGTGCGGGCAGCCCCCTCCGCCGCCACAATCGGCTTGCAGTTGCAGGAATTCTGCGGGTGTTGGGTGAGCGCCTTCAAATCTCCCTGGGGCATGAGCACAAAATTGCCATGAAAAGAACAGAGCGCGTTTTCGCAGCCTGGCGGGGCAAATGCGCTAAAAGGGATTTTGCCGCCGGTTTGGGATTCTAATTCCCTCAGCACCTCCGGGATGGTGATGCGGGCGTTGTCGTCGGGTTGTTGGGGGTAGCGCCCAAAGTAACTTACCGGTTGGAAGTGAACGCCGCGTACCGTGGGGACATTTTCCAACGCTAATTGGAGGATGTTGCCTATATCGGCGGTGTTGATTTTGGGGATGAGGGTTGGCACAAGAACCACGCCAATGCCCAGGCGGCGGCAGTGTTCGATGACTTCTTGCTTCTTTTCCAGCAGGTCCCGTCCGCGAATTTGGCGGTAGATGGCATCGTCTGTGCCATCGAACTGCAAAAAGACGGTGGAAAGCCCGGCTTTTTGCAGTTCTGCCAGGTATGCCGGGTCGCGTGCCAGGCGCAGCCCGTTGGTGTTGACCTGGAAAAAGGTAAACCCGTAGCCGCGCCCCAGGCGGATGATTTCTGGCAGGTCGTCACGCACGCAAGGTTCGCCGCCCGAAAGTTGGATGTTGAAGGGTCCGCCCTGCGCCAAGAGGCGCTCGTACCAGGTGGCAATTTCTGCCATTGTCCAGTCGCTTGCTCCGGCGTTGCCTGCATCTGCAAAGCAGACCGGGCAGTGCAGGTCACAGCGCCCGGTCACTTCCAGCAGCACCGAGCAGGTGTGCTGACGGTGTTCGGCGCACAGACCGCAGTCGTAGGGGCAGCCATGCTTCACCGGGGTGGCGGGGTTGGCAGGGAAGGAGGGAGTTTTGGGGCGCACCCAGTTCTTAAAACTTTCTCCGCCGCGCCAGATGACGGTTTGAAAATGCCCATGTTGGGGGCATTCTTTTTGCAGGTACACATCCTCTCCCAGCAAAACCCGGCGGGCGGAGATGCGCGCCAGACATTCCGGGCAGACGCTTTCGGTTGTGGATAAAACTTCAGGCATGGCGTTCATCCTTCTTCATTTTCCATCCCAGAGAGGTCGTACCCGTT
>DYNS01000414.1 GCA_020720965.1 Anaerolinea sp.
GTGAAGCGTGAAAACGATCGGCGGCAGGCCGTCCAGGTGTTGCGGGCGTTGCTGGACTTCGGCAACGAGAAGACTCTGCGCAAGGTCTTTGACGGGATGCCGAAGCCCTGGCAGAAGACCTCGCCACCCTCTGCCTCAACCTGCCCGGCGTGCTGGGCGTAAAAATACGGGTGGAAAAACCAAACGCCATCCCCTTCACCGCCGCCGTAGGCGTGGAAATACAGCGCGGCAAAACCGAAGAATAACATCATCGGATGGTCGCAGAACTCCTCTCCCACACCCTGCTTGGGCAATACCGGCTGGAAGCCTTCATCTCCGCCACCCCACAAGGCGAGTTCTATCGCGCCACCGATTTGAAGAACGCCCAACGCCTGGGTGTGACCGCCCTCACCAACAGCAGCGGCACGGCTCTACCCAAAATCAGCCACCCGGCTTTTTTACCCGCCCTCGCCATCCTGGAAACCCCCGAAGCCACCCTCCTGCTGGAACCCTGGGTGGATGGACCCAGCCTGCGCTACCTGCTGGAAACCTACCCCGGAGTCCCCTTCTCCCTCCCAGAAACCCTCGCTTACGCCAAAGCCATCAGCGCCGCGTTGCAAGCCCTGCACAAACAAGGCTACCTGCACAACGGACTCTGCCCGGAGCGGGTTCACCTCAACAAACAGGCAGGGCTACTCCTCAGTGGCGCAGGCGGATGCCGCCCCCTCGCCAGTCCTGCCGATGCCGCCACCGACCAGTATGCCCTGGCAAGTCTGCTATACGAATTGCTCACCCGGCAGCCGCCCCAGAACCCTCCCGCCAACCCGCGCAACCTCAACCCGGAAGTTCCAGACTACCTGGCGCGGATTCTTCTCCAGGCGCTTTCTCCGCAAACCTCCGCCCGTTTTGCCAGCGTGGAAGAATTCTTCCTCTCCCTCTGCCTGGCAGCCCGCCAATCCGCCGAAAGCCTTCCGGGAATCTTCTCCAGCGACTCCACCCCCCTCAGCCGCGACACCCTGCAAACCTGGGAAAGTCTGCCCCCCCTGCAAACTGCCAGCGCGCCCATCCCCCTGCGCCCGGTGACAAAGGAAAACATCAGCGCCGCCGGAGCGCCGCCGCGCAAACCCGCTCCCTGGGCGAAAATCCTGCAAGTAGGGGTCGGAATCCTCACCCTGGCGGCGATTTTCTTCCTCCTCTCCCAAATTCAACCCCTGCCCACCCAACAAACCCTGCCGCCTCCAAAGGCTTCTGCTGTTAGCGCAACCCTGCCCACCGCCGCGCCGACCTTCACCCTGCCCCCAGAACCCACCCGACAAGACGGAGGGCGCATCGTTTTTACCTGCACCAGGGGAGACTACAATCAGCTGTGCATGATTCGCCCAGATGGGCGCAACTACCAGCAAATTACCAACAGCCCCGCCAACAACTACTACCCCACTTTTGCCCCCGGCGGCGAAATGCTGGTCTTTGCCTCCAACCGTTTTGGCAGTTTCGACCTCTTCCTGCTGCTGCTCAACAGCGGCAACCTTTCTCAACTTACCCAAAATATTGGCAATGCCTTCTCGCCCAGTTTCTCGCCAGATGGTTTTCAGATTGTCTTTGCCAACCGCGCCGCCGAAGGTCCCACCTCGCTGTGGGTGACAAACCGCGAGGGGAGCAACCCGCGCCTGCTCTATGCCGGGGCGAATACCATCGTCAACGCAGCCTGGTCGCCGGATGGCAGCCAAATCGCTTTTGCCATGTCGGTTGGGCAGCCGAATGAATTTCAGGTCTTTTTGCTGGATGTTCAAACCGAAGCCGTGAGGCAGGTACAAACCGGGTTACTGGGAATTGGCGGCAGCCTGGATTGGTCGCCGGATGGCAAGAATCTGCTTGTTTTTGCAGGAGCGCCAGGGGATAAGGACATCTACCGGCTGGAAATCGAAACCGGGAACGCCGCTCGCCTCACCAGCGGGGGCAACAACTCTGCCGCCGCCTACTCACCGGATGGCGCCTGGGTCGTCTTTAACAGCCTGCGGAATAACGAGCAGGCAGACCTGTACATTATGCGTGCCGATGGTAGCGAACTGCGCCAACTGACCGATAACCCGGAACCCGATTGGCAGCCACGTTGGGAGCCTTAAAACAAAACAGCGCGGTTATAAAACCCGCGCTGTTTTGTTTTATTTTTCCGCAATGACCCAGGCGTTATAGCCTTCCACTTCCACCCTCACCTTTGCCCCGGCGGGGAAAAGCGCCACAATTTGGGGCGGGGAGAGGAAATGGCTTCGCATGAGCGCCAGTTTTTCCGCTATTGCCACAAACTTGACGATGAGAGTGCGGACATCCGGCTCTTCTATCACCAGCCTGCCGCCGGGCTGCAACACCCGCCAAAGTTCCGCAATGGTTTCGCGCTGATTAAAGACGTGATGAAGGGCATCCACCATCAAAATACGGGGAAAGGTTCCC
>DYNS01000415.1 GCA_020720965.1 Anaerolinea sp.
CAAAGAAGCCCTCGCCCTCACCCGCCTGGCAGAAGTCTACTACTGGATAGACGACTACCCGCAAGCGCAAATCCACTTCTCCCGCGCCCAAGAACGCTACCAAGCCTTAAAAGACGAACCCAACCGCGCATACTGCCAGCAGCGCCAGGGAGACATCTCCCTCCAACTCTCCGAACTTCACCAGGCAGAACAGCAATACCAAACCGCCCTCGCCATCTATCGCCAGCAGCAACACAAAACCGGTCAAGCCGCCTGTTTGCGTAATCTGGGAGAAACCGCTCAAATCACCGGCAACTACCCCGCCGCCGAAGAACACTACCGCGCCGCCCTGCACCTCTACCGCCAACTGCAAGACCAGCAAGGAGAAGCCAACTGCATTCAAAGCATGGCAGACATGATGCTACAACAAGGCGAACCCCGCCGCGCCGAAGCCCTCTATACCGAATCGCTCCACCTCTACCAAAAAATTCACAACCTGCTAGAGCAATCCAACTGCCTGCTGGGGCTGGGCAACGCCGCCCGCCTGCAAGAAAATCTCGCCGCCGCCCTTACCCACTATCAAAACGCCCTCACAAACTACCGCCAAATGGGCTACCGCCTCGGCGAAGCCGCCTGCGCCGAAGCCCTGGGCGACCTCTGCCGCCGCAGCGAAAACTACAAAGACAGCGAAACTCACTACACCCAAGCCGTCAGCATCTACCGCGCTCTCGGCAACCGCATCGGCGAGGCAAACGCCTTTTACGGCATGGGAGAAATGTTCTTTCAAAAAAACAGCCTCCCAGTCGCCGAGAAGTTCTTTCGCCGCGCCGCGCAAATCTACAAGGATACCAACGCCCAACTGGGGCTGGCAAACACCATCGCCGCACGCGGAGCCATCGCCCTCCTCAACGCCCAACCCGCCGCCGCCCAGCAAATGCTAAAAGAAGCCCTCTGCCTCTACGCCCAAATCGGAGACCGGCACTCCATTGCCGCCCAAACCGGCAACTACGGCTGGATATTGTACGAAAAAGGGCTGCACACCGAAGCGCAGCCCTACCTGATGCGAGCGGCGGAATACTTCACCTTTTTGGGGCGGCACGAACAAGCAGAACGCCACCAAAAAGCCGCCGAGGAAATTCCCCCCGCTTAAGAAGAAAAAGCCTCGAAATCGACGGGAGCGCCAAAGGAGAGAGTTCTCGCCCCTGGCAGAATCCGCTTAATCAGCCCTCCCAGCACAGAGCCTGTACCCACTTCCACAAACTGTTCCGCACCCTGGGCAGCCAACCACCGCACCGAATCCGTCCAGCGCACCTGAGACTGCATCTGCGCCTTCACATCCGCTTGCAAATCGGCGGCGGCGCTTAACCCCACAGCCGCCACATTGCCCACCACCGGGGGGAACGAATCGACAAAACCGGCAGCATCCACTGCCGCATCCCACTCCGCCTGAATCCCTGCCATGAGGGGAGAATGAGCCGCAATACTCACCGCCAAAGGCAGAGCGCGTTTTGCCCCTGCCGCCTTTGCCCCAAGCATTGCCCTTTCCAAAGCCTGCCTCTGCCCAGAGATGACAACCTGCCCTGGGCAGTTATCGTTCGCCACCTGCACCCCCTGCCCTTCTACGCTTGCTTCGGCGCCCCCCTTTTGCAAGGCGGGGATGTCTAAGCCCAAAATCGCCGCCATGCCGCCGGGGTTGGTTTCGCCGGCGCGTTTCATCAGCGCCCCACGCAGGTTCACCAGGCGCAAGCCCTGCTCAAAAGAAAGCGCCCCCGCCGCAGCCAGGGCGGAAATTTGCCCCAGCGAGTGACCCGCCATAAAAACGGGAGCCATTTGCGGCGCGGAATTTTGCAAAACGCGGTAGGCTGCCAAAGAGTGAATAAAAAGCGCGGGTTGGGTGTGTGCGGTTTCGTTCAGTTCCACCTCCGCGCCTTCCCACATCAGGCGGGAGAAATCCCGCCCCAAAATTTCATTTGCTTCTTCAAACGCTTGTCGGGCAAGGGGGTAAGCCTCTGCCAGGGCTTTGCCCATGCCAACGACCTGCGAGCCTTGCCCAGGGAATACGAAAACGGTTTTTGGGTTGTTTGTTGTCATTTTTCACCTCGGGGGGTTAAAACACAAACGCGCCGTGATGGTCACGGCGCGCCTTGCGTTTAGGGGGCGGTTAGTCTTTTTTTACTTCAACTACTTCACGACCCTTATATTGCCCGCAGTTGGGGCAAACGGTGTGAGGCAGGCGTTTCTCGCCACAGTTGGGGCAGGTGGTGAGGTTCATGGGTTGCATAGCATCGTGGGCACGGCGGCGGTCGCGGCGACCTTTCGAATGTTTACGCTTTGGATGTGGGGGCATGCTTTACTCCTTGATATGATTGCAATTCGTGCGCTTAAGCGGGCGGATTATAGCCACGCGGGGCGTTTTTGTCAAGTTCGGGATGGCGGCGG
>DYNS01000097.1 GCA_020720965.1 Anaerolinea sp.
GAGGCAGCGGTGCGGGTGATTAGCGCCTCGGCGGAGGAGATTCTCGCCGGGGTGGTGGGACGCGCCAACGAGCGCGGCATCAAAATCCGCTCGTTGGAAATCCACGAGCCAAACCTGGAAGCTGTCTTTTTACACCTCACCGGGCGGGCATTGAGGGATTAACCATGCAAAAACTCTTGCTGATTGGGATAAAAGATGTAACCCTCGCCTTCCGCGACCGGGCCGCGCTGATTCTGATGTTGCTGGCTCCGTTTGCCCTCACGGTTGGTTTGGGCTTCGTCACCGGGCGTTTTAGCGGAGGCAGCACCTCTGGCTTGCAAGATATTCCGGTGATTCTGGTCAACCTGGATGACGGGGAACTGGGCAACGCCCTGGAGGATGTTTTTTACAGCGCCGACCTGGCGGAATTGGTGGAACCCTCCCAAGCCGAATCGGCGGAGGCGGCGTACCACCAAATTGACGAGGACCAGGCAGCCGCCGCCGTCATCATCCCGGCAGGCTTCACCCAAAGCATCATCCCCACCGAAGCAATGCTCCAAGCAGGGGAATACAGCCCGGACGCGGTGAAAATTGAAATCTACAGCAATCCCGGCAGACCCACCTCCGCCGGGGTGATTCAGGCAGTGGTGGATGAGTTCTTGAGCCGGGTGGAGGAAGGTCGCATTAGCGGGATGACCCAGATGCTCGCCATCCCTCATTTTGAGCAGATGCCCGCCGACCAGGTGCAGGCAATGGCAGAGAAAATGTTCGCGGGCGCAGGCGAGGAGGATTTTTCCAGCGCCGTCATTGCCCTACAAACCGAAGAACAAGGCGCACAAGCCGCCGAATTTGACCCGCTGGCGTATATGGCGCCTGGCATGGCGTTGATGTTCCTCATGTACACCGTCAGTTACGGTGGGCGCTCCCTGCTGCTGGAAAAAGCGCAAGGAACTCTGCCCCGCCTGCTGGTTTCGCCCACCGCCGCGTGGCAGGTTTTGGGCGGCAAAACCCTGGGCGTTTTTCTCACTGGCTTCGCGCAGATGGGCATTCTCATCCTTGCCAGCACGGTCTTCTTCGGTGTGCAATGGGGCGACCCATTTGGGGTTGTGGCGCTCATTGCAGCGGCGGTCTTTGGCGCGGCAGGTTGGGGCATGTTAATCACAGCGGCGGCGCGCTCCTCCGGGCAAGTCAGCGCGCTGGGGTCGGCGCTCATGCTCATCTTCGGGCTATTGGGCGGCTCCTTCATCAACCTGGAACAGATGCCCGCTTTCATCCGCACCATCAGCGCCATTACGCCCAACGCCTGGGGGCTGGATGGCTTTACCACCCTGGCATTGGGCGGCAGCCTGGCAGACCTTACCAAACCCATCTTTGCCCTTCTGCTCATGGGTGCGGGGCTGTTTGGGCTGGCGGCTTTTCTCTTCAGCCGCTCCAACCTGATGAAACGCTAACGAAGGAGAGCCGCCATGCAAAAACTTCTCGCCATTTTTTGGAAAGATGCCCGCATCCGTTTTAGCAGCCCCTCGGAACTGATTTTTTTCATCATCCTGCCGCTCATCTTCACCTTTCTGCTGGCAGGCGGAACCCCAAGCGGGGAGGAAGACCCGCGCATCCGCCTGGTAGTGGTGGACGAAGCCCAAAGCGCCCTCTCCGCCGAAATTTTCTCCGCACTGGAGAAATCCACCGCCATTCGTCCGGAGTTGTTAAATCGCACCGAGGCAGAAGAGCAATTTGAGCAGCGCCGCGCCTCGGCAGCCCTGTTTTTGCCCGTCGGGCTGAGTGTGGAAAGCCTGCAAGCGGGCAGCGCCAGCGTGGACTTACGCAAACAGCCCAACAACCTCAACACCCTGGTAATGGAACGCGCCGTACAAACCGCCCTGCGCCAGGTCTCCAGCGCGGTGGGGGCGGCAAATCGCGCCGCGGAACAGCGCGAAAAAGAACAACCCTTTGCCAGCCCCGCCGAAAGAGAAAAATTCCTCGCAGAAGCCCTCGCCAACGCCCGCGCCCTGCAAGTGGATGCGCCTGCGCGGGTTGAGGTACGACAAGCCCAAACCGCCGACAAAATCGAATACGACCCACGCGCCAACGCCTCCGCCGGGCAGTTAATTACCTGGGTGTTTATTCCACTCTTTGGCATCTCGGAGCTTTTTGCCGCCGAGCGTAGCGCCGGAACCCTGCGCCGCCTGCTGACAACCCCCACCCGCGCCGCCACCTACCTGCTGGGGACAATTTTGGGGCAGGTTGTAATGGCATTGGGGCAAATGCTGCTACTGATTGGCTTTGGCATGTGGGCAATGAACCTGAGTTGGGGACGGGACCCTCTGGCGCTGGCGGTCATCCTGCTCACTTCGGCGCTGGCGGCGGCTGCCATTGGCACAGCGATGGGCGCTTTTGTCAAAACCAGCGGGCAGGCGGGCGGTCTCAGCATCATGCTGGGCATGGTCATGGCGCTAATGGGCGGCTGCTGGTATCCGCTGGAACTCTTCCCCGCCGCCATTCAGACCGCCGTCAAGGTCTTGCCCACCACCTGGGCAATGCAAGGAATGCTGGATTTAGTCCTGCGCGGGCGCGGTTTAGCAGAAGTTCTGCCCGAAGCCGGGGTACTGCTCGGCTTTGCCGCGCTTTTCTTCGCCATTGGCATTTGGCGCTTTCGGTACGAGTAATTTTTTGATAAAAAACGACCTGCCCTTAAGGGCAGGTCGTTTGGCGCAGGTCATAGAGGGTGTATTCCTCGTTTTCGTAGGCAATGGGCAGGCTGCGGGTGTTTGGTTTTTCCAGCACGGCATATTGGGCGTTGTATCGGCAAGCAATTTTCTCCAAAGCGGGGGAATCCAGGCTGTAGTAGGCTTCTTCTACAAATTGGATATTGTCGAAATATTTACCGTTCATCTGCGCCAGGGAGCCGGGGGCAATTTGCTCGAAGCGGGTTATCCATTCCACTTCGTAGCCAGGCAAGAAGGCGGCGACCAAAATCTCGGAAAGGGTTCCCACGCTGGCACGCTCGGAGTGAACTCGCCAATCCGATTCTTGCACGCCCCATTTTTCGGGCGGGGTAATGAAGCGGGCTTCTTTGGCGGTATTTTCCCGCGCCCAAACCTGCACATCCACCCAGGGGGTGTATTCGCCGTAGATGTGGATTCCGATACGCCAGAAACCCATCAGCCAGACGATGGCGTAGGTGATAGTGATGACGAGGGGGGCGGCGCTTGCCGCTCCGCGCAGGATGTTTCGGTTATGCACCAGTTTGACGAATGCCAAAGCCGCCAAAACCAGGATGGGCGTTGGGGAGAGGATGAAGATGCTGGAAAGGATGAAAAAGCCGGAGCGGGAGAAGGCTCTTTCTTCATACAGTTTGGCGATGTAGTCGGCGGTGAAGAGATAGGAAAGGATGAGAATCCATAGCCCCACCCGGATGATTTGGGATTGGATGATGATGGTAACCGGCAGAAAATAGACGGTGAAGAGGTCCACCAGTACAACGATAATCCCGGCGTACATAAAATTGCGGGCGGTGACGACTGTGTACGAGTCGCTTTCCGGGCGGGCTTTGCTGTGTGGTAAAGCAATGAAGAAGAGAATAACGGCGCTGACCCCGCCAAAGGCGATGACCCAGGTCTCCGGGTAGGTCGGGCTAATCATATCGAAGAGGTGGAAAAAGATGGTTTTGTTGAGAAAATCCACCCATTCCGGGCGGGGGGTGAAATCTACCGGGTCGCCGCTGGCTTTCCAGAGCAGGACGGGCAGCGCCGAGAGCAGGAAAAGCGCCCCGCCGAGCAGAATTTTCTTCCAGCCAATCCGGTTCCATTCCAGCAGGCAAGCCAAACCGAACATCGCCATGACAAAATTGACAGAAACAACGTGAATGTTATACATCAGCCCGGCGATGAGAAAGGCTAGCGGAACCCGCCCCTTAAAAAACTGATTGACGGCAATGAGCAAAAAAGGCAAAACAAAAGTACGGCTGAGAGGCGCAAATTCAAAAACCGGAAAGCCGGAAAAACTGAAGTGCGGCACAATGAAGCCCAGCACTGCCAAGAGTGATGTGAGGGCATTGTGAAAGAGGGTCTCGCTCACATCCCATACCGCCCAAAAGGTAAGGTAAATGGTGGCAAGATGCACCACAAACAAGGTCGGCTCCAACCAGCCCGCCCGCAACACCGGCACAAAGAAAGACCAAAAATAAGAGTAATAAATGCGATGCAGCCCAATCATCGGGTCGCCGTTGTATAGGGTGGGGTCGGCAGCGGCTTTGAGGAAGGGGATGTGCATGGCTTCGTCAAAGGTGCCAAAGTTGTAGCCCACAAACAAAACGGTGACAACGGTGGCGGCGAGGAAAAGCAAATGGCGCTTAAAGAAAGATGTTTCGAGATGGGAAGCAAGAAGGTTCAGCATGGCAATCCTGACGGTAGAAAAGCAGCAAAAAACTTCCGAAGCCCGCAGGCTTCGGAAGTTAAACAAGAAAACTTACTGCAATTTTCCCTGCACCCAGGCAGGCACAGAGGCAAGCGCATCATCCAGTTTGGCAAGGTCTTTGCCGCCGCCAAACGCCAGGTGCGGAGCGCCGCCGCCGCCCGCGCCCAACTGGCGGGAAACATGCCCCACCAAATCACCGGCTTTAACCCCGCGTTTGATTAAGTCCTGAGTCACTGCCGCCATCACCGTCACCGCGCCATCGGAGGGGGCGGCGATGAGACAAACCCCATTTTGGGCGTAGCGGGCGCGGAACTGGTCTGCCAGGGCGCTGAGCGCCTCTTTTTCCACCCCCGGCATTTGGGCAACCAGCACATTGGCACCGTTCACCTGCTGCACACCCGCAAGTTGAGATTCAAAAGTGGCGAGAGCCAAAGCAGCGCGGGCAGAAGCCAATTGCTTTTTGGCGGTAGAAAGTTCCTCCTGCAAAGATTCCACTTTAGCGGGGACTTCTTCCAACCCGGATTTCAACCCGGCTGCGACATTTTTCAGCGCCCGAAAGCGCCTCGTCACCAGTTCATACGCGCCTCTACCTGTCACCGCTTCGATGCGCCGGATTCCGGCGGCAGCAGACCCCTCGCTCAGCAACAGGAACATACCTGCATCGCTGGTGCGCTCCAGATGTGTACCGCCGCACAGCTCGTAAGAATGCTTGTCTTCCATGTCGCCAATGGTGATGGTGCGGACGACATCGCCGTATTTCTCGCCAAAGAGCGCCATTGCGCCCTCGGCAATTGCCTCTTCGCGGGATTTGGTGCGCGGCTGAACCGGAAAATCGGCGGCAATGGCTTCGTTGACCAGTTTCTCCACCTGCTCCAGTTGGGAGGCGGTCAGGGCTTCGGGATGGGTAAAGTCAAAGCGCAGGCGTTCCGGCGCAACGAGAGAACCCGCCTGGCGGGCATGTTCCCCCAGAACCTGATGCAAAGCAGCGTGCAAAAGGTGGGTGGCAGTGTGATTTCGCATAATATCGTGCCGCCGGGCAGAATCCACCTCTGCGTGCAGGCGACTGCCGACTTGCGGTTTGCCGCGAATGACCTCCCCAATGTGCGAGATTAACCCGGCTGCCGGGCGGCGAGCCTCGGTCACTTCGATTTCAAAATCGGCGCCGCGCAGCAAGCCGGTGTCGCCCATCTGCCCGCCGGATTCGATGTAGAAACCGGTGCGGGGCAGAATCACTTCCACCGTATCGCCGGAGCGGGCTTCTGCAACCGATTGTCCATCCACTACCAATGACAGAATTTGGGTTTCCTGCGGGGCGTTTTGGTAGGGGTCGTATTCCACCCCTTTTTCGGTCAATTTGCCAGAGGAGACGAGTTCTTTGAAGATTCCGGCAAAAAACTCGGCATCTTCGCCGCCCATCGCGCCCATTGCCTTGCCGCCGCCAGAAGCCAGGCTGTGTTCCTCGCGGGCGGCGCGGAAACCGGCTTCGTCCACGTCCAAGCCCTTTTCGCGGGCAATGTCGCGGGTAATTTCCAGGGGTAAGCCATAGGTGGCGTACAGTTCAAAGGCATCGCGCCCGTCCAAAATGTGGGCGGCTTTCCATCTTTCGGCGTGTTGTTCGGGGCTATCCCCGGCTTCGACTGCCGATTGAAGGGCGGTCTGTTGGGCGGAGAGGCGGCTGAGGAGGGCTTCCAAATGCTCGGTTCCGGCTTCCACGGTGCGGGCAAAGCGCACTTCTTCGCGGGTGAGGTTATCCAGAATGGTTTCGCGGTGTTTGGTCAGTTCCGGGTAGAAATTGCCATATTCGGCAATAAAGGCATCTGCCACTTTGGCAAGGAAGGGTTCTTTTAGCCCTAATTTCGTGCCAAAACGCGCTGCACGGCGGATAATCATGCGGCAGACGTAGTTGCGCCCGGCATTGCCCGGCACAACTCCATCCCCAATGAGGAAGGCGGCAGAGCGGGCATGGTCGGCGATGACGCGGTAGGGGGTGAAGTCGGCATACAGTTCGGGGAGGGTTTTGCCCGTCAGCCCGGCGAGGACATTCAACGCACCGGCAAACAGGTCGGTTTTGTAGTTGGAATCGACCTCCTGCAAAACGGAAACGATGCGCTCAAAGCCCATGCCCGTATCCACATGCCTCGCGGGGAGGGGTTCGAGCCTACCGTCTTCAAACAGGTTGTATTGAATAAAGACGTTGTTCCACAGTTCCAGGTAGCGGGTGCAATCGCCATTTACGCCGCATTGGTGCGGGGTTCCGCGCAGGTTATCGCGCTCTTCGCCCAGGTCGATATGAATTTCGGAGCAGGGTCCGCAGGGTCCGAACTCCGCCATTTGCCAAAAATTCTCCTTGCGTCCAAAGTACAGGACGTGGGAAGGGTCGAAACCGGGTTGTTTCTTCCAGATGTCGGCGGCTTCTTCATCGGTGGGGACATTACCTTTGTCGTCTTTGAAGCAGGTGGCATAGAGTTTGTCTTTGGGCAAGCCCCACACTTCGGTAAGCAGTTGCCAGGACCAGGCAATGGCTTCTTCTTTATAATAGTCGCCAAAAGACCAGTTTCCGAGCATTTCAAAAAAGGTGTGATGGGTGTCATCCCGCCCCACGTCATCCAGGTCGTTATGTTTTCCAGCCACGCGCATACACTTTTGCGAATCGACTGCGCGGGTGTAGGGGCGCGAATCGGTGCCGATGAAAACGTCTTTGAACTGCACCATGCCAGAGTTGGTAAAGAGCAGGGTGGCATCTCCGCCGGGGACAAGAGACATGGAGGGGACGGCGGTGTGCCCGTTTTCTACAAAAAAGTCTATAAACATTTGGCGAATTTGGTTGCCGGTGAATTTCTTGGTCATTTTGTCTCCAGGGAGGAAGGTTAAAAGTGGGCGAATTATACCAACTACCGGCAAATGAGAATTGGGGCGGGGCTATGCCGCAACATGGCATCCACCGTGCTGCCGATGGTAAGTTCTTTGATGAAAGCGCCGCTGTAACCGCCCATGAGCAGGAGCTGGGGCTTGGTTTCGGCGACAAATTGGCGCAAAGCCTCCGCCGAGGGTTTGCCAAGCAGGTAAGTGGCTTGCACTTCGTGCAGTTCCAGGTATTGACGGGCGTAATCCTGCGCGGAGGGCGAATCCGCGCCGGTGAAGACGGTGAGCGGGGTTTGCCAGCGTTCCGCCAGGTAAGCGGCGATGAAGAGGGCTTCTTTGGCTTTGGGGCTGCCATCAAAGGCGAGGGCGGCGCTGCTTAAATCGGTTGGGCTACCGGGCAGGGCAAGCACGGGGCGGGGTGAGCGTGCCAAGATGGCGCGAAGCGGAGAAGCCAACCCGCCAATCCCTGCCGAGGGTGGGTAGGAAATTTTCAGCGCCACCAAATCTGCCAAAATGGCGCGTTCCAAAATTTTGCGAGCAGGTTCGCCGCTTTCTACTGCCAAAGAGCCGCCCACCCCCGCCTCGCGGCAGATGTGCGAAAACTGCGCCTGAAGTTCTTCTTGCTCCTGGGCGCTGATGGGTTTGGACTCAGAGTAGACATGCAGCCCCAGCAGATTGGCTCCCTCGCGCCGGGCAATTTCCACTGCCTGATGCAATGCCGCCCAGCCCTCCGGCTCTCCACTAACGGAGACGAGGATGTTCTGGAAGAGGGTTTCGGTGTAACGGTCTAGCAGGCGAGATTTTCGCCACGCTCCCGTTTCAGAGGTGGATTCTGCCCCCAGTTTTTGGCGCACTGCCTGGTCGGCGGCAGCGGCGGGGGGGATTTCCCAGCCGAGTTCGGCTTGCAGGGCAGCGCGATGCTCACTCAGCCACAGGTATAAATCCGCTTCGGTGCGGTTGGGAAACCAGCGTAAAAGCCCGCGCTCGCGGATGATTTCGGTGACGGGCAGGTAAACGGTGTCGTACCAATGCGTCACCGCTTCCGGGTAGGAAATATCGCGTTTGTAATCCAACCCCATAAAATAGCGGTGAACTTCGATATGCTCCAGCAGTTTGGGGTACTGCCCCGGCAGAGAGATGTTCAGGTTGGCATCCGGGCGAAGGTCATCCAGGCTGGTTTGGTCTATAAACTCGGCATATTCCGCCATCCGAATCAAATCGTCCGGCTCCACCTCCGGCGAGAAGGGGACCTTGGTCTTGACCTCGATGACATTGGCTTCGATGGTCGTCCAGCCATCCTGACGCGCCACCGAAACACGATGATTACCATCCAGCACAAAGTAAAACTCGCCAATTTTGTACACGTCAATGGGGGGCCAACCTGCCTGCGAATCGGTGAGGGAGGCTTTCACCCGCGCCCAGCGGTCTTCATCGCTGGGGTTGCGAGGCAGAAAAGAGCGGGTAAAGTCGTGATACCTGCCCACACTGCCCACAATGGCGCTCAGGGGAATGTTCTGCCTGCCCCGCTCCGCGCTGGATTTAACCCGGAGAGTCCGCGCCACATCCTGGTAAGAGAGCAGTTCGGTGGAGCGGCCGGCAAGGCGGGCTAAAATTTCTTCTACGGCGGCGCGTTGACGGGCAGAGTGAAAGTCATACAGCGCGGCGCGATACGTTATATTTTGGTTTTCTTCAGACATTTTTTCTCGTTGTTCTGGTTATGTGAAAAATGAAACAAGGGCGGATTATATCAGCAGACCTATCGACATCCGAATTTAAGAAGGCTTATAATTTTGCCAGAGCCTGCCCCATGAAACCAAGCCTCCTTCTCCTCCTCCCACCCCTTCTATTGTTCAGCGCCTGCGCCGCGCCTCTGCAACCCGTCAGCACAGACCCGCAGACCCCCGCCGCCTATGTCCTCGTCACCGCTGCGCCGCAAGCCAGCCTCACCCCTTTTCAGCCGGGGAGCGCC
>DYNS01000098.1:0-5065 GCA_020720965.1 Anaerolinea sp.
CTTGCCTGGGTGTCGGGGTCGATGATGACGAAACCCGCCGCCCGGCCGAAGCGCAGCCTCCTTTTCCTCGCCGTCACCTTGCATGAATACGGTCACGCTCTCACCGCCCGCAAATTCGGCGTAAAGACCCGCGATATCACCCTCTACCCCATTGGCGGGGTGGCGCGTCTGGAGCGCATTCCCGAAAAACCGGTGCAGGAACTCTGGGTAGCGTTGGCAGGTCCCGCCGTTAACCTGGTGATTGCCGCCGGGCTTTTCCTCTGGCTCACCCTCACCAATGCCCTCGTCCCCATGAGTCAACTGACTCTGACAACCGGCTCCTTTATGGAACGCCTGATGATTGTCAATATCGGTCTGGTTGTCTTCAACCTTATCCCGGCATTTCCCATGGACGGGGGGCGGGTATTGCGCGCCCTTCTTGCTCTGCGCCTGGAATATGTAAAAGCCACCCAAATTGCGGCAACGGTGGGGCAGGGTATGGCGTTTGTGTTCGGTTTGGCGGGGTTATTTGGCAACCCCATGCTGCTTTTCATCGCCTTCTTTGTTTGGATGGGCGCTTCTCAGGAGGCAAGCATGGTACAGATGAAAAACGCCCTCGGCGGAATTCCCGTCAGCCGGGCGATGATGACCGAGTACCAATCCCTCGCCCCGCAAGACTCGCTCTCCCGCGTTTCTGAATTGATTTTGGCAGGTTCGCAGCGAGATTTTCCGGTGCTGGAAGCGGAACGGATGGTGGGTATTCTCACCCGCGATGATTTCTTCGCCGCCCTCACCCGGCATGGGCAGACGATGAGCGTTTCGGCGGTGATGCGCTCTGGCTTGCCCGAAGTCGACTCGTATGACATGGTGGAAATTGCCCTGTTGCGCTTGCAGGAAAGCGGCACACCGGTTTTGCCTGTGATGCACGCCGGGAGGTTGGTGGGAATGATTAGCCCCGAAAACATTACCGAATATCTGATGATTCGCTCCGCGCTGAAAACCGGTTCGGTCATTATCACCGGGTAAAGTTGGTTGCAGTTTGCCTAACGGGGCTGTCTGGGAGACCAGGCAGCCCCGTTTTTGTTGTGATGAAAGCGAGGATGAAAATACCCTGCGTGCGTTGACTAGACATTTTATCGGCGGTACAATCCTGCCGCTTTGCGAAAGGAATCAGGATGACCATTTACCGCTTTCTTGTCCGCTTCAAATATCCCGACCCGCGCTCCGCCGGATTTCTGGCGGATGCCCGCGCTTTGGGCTTTGCCGCCCTGCAAAGGCTGGAATGTCAGGATTTGTACTTTATTGAGGGTCAATTGTCTGCCGGGGAAGCGCAGCAATTGGCTCTCAAACTTTTAACCGACCCGGTGACGCAGACTGCCTCTTGGGAGGCGCAGAGCGCCGAAGGCGAACTCCTGGCTGTGGAAGTTGCCTACCGCCCTGGCGTTACCGACCCGGTTGCCCACGAAACCCTCCGCGCCGCCCGCGAATTGGGCTTTGAGGGGGTGCAGCACACTGCAACCGGTTTGCGATTCCTTTTGGATGGGCTGGACCAAGCCCAAGCCGAAAAACTGACCCGTCAACTGCTTGCCAACCCGGTCATCCAACATTGGGCAATGGGGCAAATCTCCCCTTCCTTCCCGGAGGAGACGGAATCGAGCGGGGAGGTGGAAATTATTCCCCTACGGGATGAATCGGAGGCGGGCTTGCTTGCTCTTTCGCAAAATCGCCGCGCCGCGCTGGACTTGCCGGAGATGCAAGCCATGCAAGCCTACTTTCGGCGCGAGGGGCGTGACCCAACCGATGTGGAGTTTGAAATGTTCGCCCAAACCTGGAGCGAACACTGCGTTCATAAGACTTTTAAGGCGCTCGTAGAGGTTAGGGAAGAGAGAATCGTAAATGGTCAAAACCAAATTCTCACATCTCATCTCGATTCCATCATCAAAACCTATCTCAAAGCCGCAACCGATGCCATCGCTGCCCCTTGGGTGCGCTCTGCCTTTGTGGATAACGCCGGGATTGTAGATTTTGACGAGGAATTTGAGATTTCTTTCAAAGCCGAGACGCACAATCACCCTTCAGCGGTGGAGCCGTTTGGCGGAGCGAATACCGGCGTAGGCGGGGTCATCCGTGATATTTTAGGGGTCAGCGCCAAGCCCATCGCCAATACCGATGTGCTGTGCTTCGGTCCCCAAAACCTGGTTCCCGCCCATGTCCCGGAGGGTGTCTTGCATCCGCGCCGCATTCAGAGCGGAGTGGTGGCAGGCGTGCAAGATTACGGTAACAAAATCGGCATTCCCACCGTCAACGGCGCGATTTTGTACGATGATGGCTACACCGCCAACCCGCTGGTCTTTTGCGGCTGTGTGGGAATAGCCCCCAAAGGGCTGCATCACAAAGACCCGCGCCCCGGCGATAGAATCATCATCCTGGGTGGACGCACCGGGCGGGACGGTTTGCGCGGTGCGACCTTCTCTTCCATGACGATGGACGCGCAGACAGGCGAAGTCTCTGGCGCTTCGGTGCAGATTGGCGACCCCATTACCGAAAAAGGGCTGATAGACGTTATCACCCGCGCCCGCGACCTCGCTCTGTATTCCGACATTACCGACTGCGGCGCGGGAGGGCTTTCCTCTGCTGTAGGCGAAATGACCTCTCAACGGGGCGGCGAAGTGGAACTGAAAGCCGTCCGCCTCAAGTACCCTGGGCTTGCCCCTTGGGAAATCTGGCTCTCCGAGGCGCAGGAGCGCATGGTACTTGCCGTGCCGCCCCAAAACCTGCCCGCCCTGCAAACCCTCTGCGATACCTTCAACACCGAACTGACTGACATCGGTGCAGTGACCGACACCGGGCGAATCCGCATCACCTATGGCGGCGAAACCGTACTGGATTTGGAAAACGAATTTCTCCACAACGGCATCCCGCAGCGCAGGCTGGTCGCTGCCCTGCCCGCCGCCGAACAAGAGACAAACGGGCAGAAAATGAGGCAGGACGAGCAAACCCTAACGCCTGCCATCTTTGCCAGCCAACTGTACGCCCTGCTTTCCTCCCCCAACATTGCTTCCAAAGCCCCGGTCATTCGCCTTTACGACCACGAAGTGCAGGGCGCATGCGCGGTGAAACCCCTCACCGGCATCGAAATGGATGCCCCCTCCGATGCGGCAGTGCTCAAGCCGATGGGTGTGCGCGGCAGTCGCGGCATCGTCCTTTCCAATGGCATCAATCCGGAATATGGCAAACGCGACTCGTACAAAATGGCTTGGGCAGTGATAGACGAAGCCATCCGCAACGCAGTGGCAGTCGGTGCCGACCCGCAGCGCATAGCCCTGTTGGATAACTTCTGTTGGGGCGACCCCACCCGCCCGGAGACGATGGGAAGCCTTGTGCAAGCCGCGCGCGGCTGTTACGATGCCGCGCTTTTCTTCCAAGCCCCCTTCATCAGCGGTAAAGATTCACTTAACAACGAATACCTCGGTGCAGACGGGCTGCGCCATTCCATCCCGCCCACCCTGCTCATCTCCGCTTTGGGGATGGTGGAGGATGTAAGCGCGGCGGTTACGATGGATTTCAAAGCCCCCGGCAGCGACCTCTACATCGTAGGCGATTTTCAACCCTTGTTTGGTGGCAGCCAACTGGCAAAACTGCGCCCAGACTGGAACCTGGGCGCTGACCCTTTGCCCTCTCTCAGCCCGCACACCCCGCAGGTGTACCGCGCCTTGCACCAAGCCATCCGCGCCGGGCTGGTTTTGGCGGCGCACGACCTCAGCGAGGGCGGTTTGGCGGTCACAGCCGCCGAAATGTGCATTGGCGGGCGCATGGGCGCGGCGCTCAAATTTGGAGAGCGGGACGAAGCCCTGCGCGTTCTCTTTGGCGAAACAACCGGCTGCCTGCTGGTGGAAGTTGCCCCTCAACACCGCCGCGCTTTTTTGGATTTCTTTGCAGACCTGCCCTTCACCTGGGTTGGTAAAACCGCCTCCCACCCGCATCTGGATGTCACCCTCTACGGCGCTCCCGTCCTGCACGCCAGCCTGGATGAAATTCTCCAAGCCTTTGCGCCTCCCTCACCCTAACCCTCTACCACTGCGTGGCACACGTCCCGCAAGGCGAGGGAAACGCCTTTTCCTACCCACTAACCACTACCCACTGACCAGACCATGCCCCCTAAAACCCTCATTCTCCAAGCCTATGGCACCAACCGCGATGACGATGTCGCTGAGGCGCTGACCCTGGCGGGCGCGCTGCCTTGCGAAGTTCCGCTGAACGAACTGCGCGCCGGGAAACAGCGCTTTGCCGATTTTGATATGCTCGTCCTCCCCGGCGGTTTCTCCTACGCCGATGCGCTGGGCGCGGGCAAGCTGCTCGCTCTCGACCTGACCTCCTACTTTGCGGAGGAGATTGCCGCCTTTGTTGCCTCCGGCAAGCCGGTCCTTGGCATTTGTAACGGGTTTCAGGCGCTGGTCAAAGCCGGTATTCTGCCGGGAGATTTGCCTGCCTCGCCGGAGGAGGATGCCATTACCCTCACCTTTAACGCCTGCGGACATTTTGAATGTCGCTGGGTTCACCTTGCCCCGGTTTCCCAAACCTGCCTGTGGACTCGTGACCTGCCGGATACGATTTTCTGCCCGGTCTCACACGGCGAGGGCAACTTTCAGGCGAGTCTTAACTCCCGCCTTGCTGCTTTGGCTGCCAACGACCAGATTGCTCTCACCTACATCCGCCCAGATGGCTCGCCTGCCAACGGGGAGTATCCGCACAACCCCAACGGCTCCCTGCTGGATATTGCCGGGATTTGTAACCCGCAAGGCAATGTTTTGGGGCTTATGCCGCACCCGGAGAATCATATTCACCCCTGGCAACATCCCCTCCATACACGAGGCGAGCATGGCGGGCTGGGCTTGGCGCTCTTTCAGCGGGCGGTGGCGAGTGGTAAGTGATAAGTGGCGAGTGGTAAGTGATAAGTGGCGAGTGGTAAGTGATAAGTGGCAAGTGATAAGTGATAAGTGATAAGTGATAGGAACTCTCACTGACACTGACCACTGACACTGACCACTGACACTGACCACTGACACTGACCACTGACACTGACCAC
>DYNS01000098.1:5165-9148 GCA_020720965.1 Anaerolinea sp.
TGACACTATCCCCTGCCCACTGAAACGAATAAGGAACAAAAACATGACGATTTCTCGTGAAGAATTACTGGCTCTCCTCCCCCTTGCCTTCCGCGAGTCTCTGCTGCCTTTACCCGGCAGGCAAAGCGGAAAGGTTCGAGAGTGGTACACCCTGCCAAACGGCGAGCGGCTCATCGTCACGACCGACCGCCTTTCGGCGTTTGACCGGGTTCTGGCGGCGGTTCCGTTTAAGGGGCAGGTGCTTAATCAACTTTCTGCCTGGTGGTTTCAGCAGACTCAAGACCTCATCCCTAATCACTTGCTTTCTCTGCCAGACCCCAACGCCGCCATTGTGACCGAGGTGCAGCCCATTCCGGTGGAGGTGATTGTGCGCGGGTTCATCAGTGGGGTTACATCCACCGCTTTGTGGCATCGCTACAGCCTGGGCGAGCGTCACATCTACGGTTACAACTTCCCCGCAGGGCTGCGAAAAAACGAGCGCCTGCCCCAAGCCATCATCACCCCTACCACCAAAGGCGGCGAAACCGGGCATGACGAGCGCCTGACCTGTGCCGAGGTGGTGGAAAAAGGCTTGTTGGGCGCGGATGCCTGGGAGCGGGTGCAAACCTCCGCCCTGGCAATTTTCGAGCGCGGCCAGCGTTTGGCGGCGGGGGCGGGTTTGATATTGGTGGACACCAAGTATGAGTTTGGCATCGCACCGGATGGGCGCATTCTGCTCATTGACGAGGTTCATACCCCGGATTCTTCCCGTTTTTGGAAGGCGGAAGGCTACGAGGAGCGTTTTGCCGCCGGGCAAGAGCCGGAAAACTTTGATAAGGAATTTATCCGCCTGGCGTATGTGGAGAGGGGCTATCGCGGCGAGGGCGAAATCCCCGCCATGCCAGAGGCGCTTTGGGCGGCAGCCTCCGAGCGCTATGTGAACATTTACGAAAGCCTCACCGGGCAGACCTTTGTGCCGGGCGCTTACCCCGTGCCAGAAAGACTGCGCCGCGCTTTGGCGGGCATTGGTTAGATAGGAGAAAAAATGGACCCTTTCGTTGTTATTTTGATGGGAAGCGCCGCCGACCTGGAACACTGCCAAAAAATTGAGGCAGCTTGCCGCGACTTTGGGCTGGATACCGTTTTGCGAGTGGGTTCTGCCCACAAAACTGCCGAACACACCCTCAGCCTTTTGCGCGAATATGAAGCCGACCCGCGCCCCAAGGTTTACATCACCGTCGCCGGGCGCAGCAACGCCCTTAGCGGGTTTACGGATGGTCTGGTCGCCGCGCCGGTGATTGCCTGCCCACCCCCCAGCGAAACCTTCGGCGGGGCGGATGTCTTCTCCTCCCTGCGGATGCCCTCCGGGGTTGCCGCAACCCTCACCCTGGAGCCGCTCAACGCGGCGCTCTTGGCGGCGAAAATTTTCGGGCTGCACCATGCCGGGGCGAGGCAGGCAGTTCTCCGCTTTCAGCAAAGGCAGGCAGAGAAAATCCTGAGCGCAGACCGGGGGCTTAATCCCCAACTATGAGCATTTTCTCCCGTCATCTTGGCTTTCAACGGGTGATTTTCGACTGCGACTCCACCCTGGTTACGGTGGAAGGCATTGACGAACTTGCCCGCCTGAAGGGGCAAACCGAACACATTGCCGAACTGACCCGCCTGGCAATGGATGGCAAAATTCCGTTGGAACAGGTGTATGCCGAAAGGCTGGAACTGTTGCGCCCCACCCGCGCCGAACTGCTGGAGGTGGGGCGCATCTATCGCCGCAGCCTTGTGCCGCAGGCGGCGGAGGTGGTTACGGCTTTGCAAGCCGCCGGGGTGGAGGTTTACATCGTCAGCGGCGGGCTAAAGGCGGCAGTGTTGGATTTGGCAGAATTTTTGAACATCCCCGCCGGGCGGGTTCACGCCGTCTCGGTGGAGTTGGACCAACTGAGCGGAATCTGGTGGGAATACGCCCGGCATCAATACGCTGGCAACCCGGAAGAGCGTTACTTTGCCTTTGCGCCCACCCCCCTGGCAGAATCGACCGGCAAAGCGGCGGTTGTCCGCGCCCTGGCAGGGGAAAAACGCGCCATGATGGTGGGGGATGGCTCCACCGACCTGGCAGCCAAAGAAGCGGTGCGCCTTTTTGTGGGCTTTGGCGGCGTGGAAAGTCGCCCGGCGGTGCGAGAAGGCGCGGATGTCTTCCTCTCCTCGCCGGGGCTGGCGGCGATTTTGCCCCTCGCCCTTTCGCCGCATGGTGTGGAGAAACTTCCGCCCTCTCTTTTACCCGTTTTTGAAGCCGGTTTGCAGGAAATTCGCGCCGGGAGCATCCTTTTTCAGAATCAACCCTTTTACGAGCGAGTCGCCCGCGCCCATTTGCGCCTCGCGGCAGATTCGCCGCAAATTTTTGCGGAGTAATAAGCAACATGCCCCATAAAATTTTGGTCATAGACGAAATTAACGCCGCCGGTTTGCGGCTTTTGCAGGAATCCCCGGATGTGAACCTGGATGTGAAAGTGGGTTTGCGCGGCGAGGAATTGCTAGCGCACCTGGGCGGATGCGCCGCCGTCATCACCCGTTCTGGCTCGGCGCTGGATGCCGCTTTTTTTGATGCCGCCCAGGGACTAAAGATAGCCGCCCGCGCCGGGGTGGGGCTGGAGAATGTGGACATCGCCGCCGCCACCCGCGCCGGGGTGATGGTGATGAACATCCCGGAAGTGAACGCCCTTGCTGCCGCCGAGCATACCCTGGGGCTGATGCTGGCTCTCTGCCGCCACATTCCGCAGGCAAACGCCCGTTTACAGGCAGGCGTTTGGGAGCGCACTCCCTTTTTGGGGGCGCAGTTGGCGGGAAAAACTTTGGGCATTGTGGGCTTGGGGCGGGTCGGCAGGCTGGTCGCCGCCCGCGCCCGCGCCTTTGGCATGGAACTGCTCGCTTTTGACCCCTACGCCCCGGAAGAAAGCGCCGAACTGCTGCGGGTGGAGTTGGTGGAGGAACTGGACGAACTTCTCCCCCGCGCCGACTTCCTTACCCTGCACACGCAACTGACCGATGAAACCCGCAACCTGCTCAACGCTGAGCGGATTGCCCGCCTGAAGCCCGGCGCGAGGGTTATCAACGTGGCACGTGGCGCGTTGATAGACGAAGAAGCCCTGCTGCGCTCTTTGGAGGCAGGCAAAATTGCCGGGGCAGGTTTGGATGTCTTTCGGGCGGAGCCTGCGGAGGGTTGGTCTAAGGCGCTGGCGCAGCACCCCAAAGTGGTGGCAACTCCCCATTTGGGTGCATCCACGCTGGAGGCACAGGAAGATGTCTCTCTGCGGATTGCTCACCAGGTTTTGGATGCTCTGCGCGGCAGCGGCTACCGCAACGTGGTGAACCTGCCCTTTATGGGAGAAGCCGACTACAGCGCGATTGCCCCCTACATGCAGTTGGCGGAGAAGATTGGTTCTTTTCACATGCAGCTGGCGCGTGGACAGGTTGCCGGGCTGAGTGAAATGCAGGTGCAGGTTGCCTATCACGGCGCGGAAATTCAACATCACGCCAAGCCCCTTACCGTTGCTTTTCTCAAAGGGCTGCTCACCCCCATCCTCGGCGATTCGGTCAACTACGTCAACGCCCCGCAGTTGGCGCATAACATGGGCTTAAACGTTCACCAAGCCGCCTTTGCAGATATGTCGGACTACGCCAACCTGATTGCCTGCCGGTTGCAAACCCCCACCGAAAAACGTCTGTTGGCAGGCACTCTGCTCACGCAGGGGCAACCCCGCATCGTCCGCCTGGATGATATTCCGATGGACGCTCTGCCTGCCGGGTACGTCCTCCTCATCCGCAGCCGGGACGTGCCGGGGGTTATTGGGCAGGTCGCCTCGCTGTTGGGTGCTGCCGGGCTGAACATCGCCGAATATCGCCTGGGGCGGGATGCCGCCGGAGGCACCGCCCTTTCCCTCGTCAACCTGGATTCGGAAGCCCCGGAAAACGTCCTGGCTGGCTTACGCGCCATGACCCCGGTGGTAGATGTG
>DYNS01000099.1 GCA_020720965.1 Anaerolinea sp.
CCAAATAGCCGAAGCCGCCATCCGACTGCAACCAGGGCAGCGCTTTACAGATATACCCTCCTTTGCAGCCCCCCTCCGCACAACCGTTCCGCCCATCCCGGCAGAAAAGAAGGGTTTTCGAGTGAATTGGCGGCTTGTATTTGTCATATTGACCACCTTACTCACTCTTGCCGCAGTTCTTGTTCTGGCGCTGGCATTCATCCCCCTATAGGCGGTGTAACCATGACTCCACAAACCTACATAGAACGCCCCCCACGCATCGAGCCGGAGCTACCTGCCGGAACCTACACCATTCCCAACCCCCCGGATACAGAAGTAGACCCTGCCCGTATTTTGCAAGAAGCCCTATTACCCCTACTCATGATTACGGGTTATTTTTTAGCAGCCATCTTTGGGCAAGGGCGCAATATGCTGATGATGGTTCCCATGCTTATTTCTATTGTTGGGGCAGTCGCCCTTTCCATTTACGCTCACATGAAGGAAAACGAGAAAATGGAAGAAGCAAAGGCAGCCTATAAGCGCCGCCTGGGCGAGCTGCGCCGCAAAATGGAAAGCGAACACGAAGAACAGCGCATTTATTACTTCTACAATTACCCCAACCCACAACAAATTTTGCAAATAGCGCAAGATTTATCCCTGCCTGCGCATCAGCAGCAGCAAAATATTCGTTCCGGCACCCGTTTATGGGAGCGGCGCCCAAGCGACCATGATTTTTTATATTTGCGTCTGGGCTTGGGAGCGCGCCAATCAACAGTTGTTTATAAAATTTCGGAAAATGAAAAACCCGAAAACCCGCTCATGCGTGAAGCCACCCGTCTGGCAGAAGATTCACGCCTGCTTTATAGCGTGCCACTCACCGTCCCACTCTACCGTAGCGCCGATGAAACTGAGCAAAAGAAAGTAGAAAAGAAGCACGACCAACAAGGGGAAGAAGGCAAAGCCGAACAAACCCAAGAAGCAAAAGGCGCAACAGTCAGACATTCCATCGGTATCACAGGTAACGACTCGGAAAAAGTCTATTCCTATCTTCGCACTCTGCTGTTGGATTACGCCGCCTTTCACTCCCCGCAAGACACAACCTTATATGTCGCCGGAGGGCGCAATGCCCGCCAGCATTGGCGTTGGGCATACGACCTGCCACATTGCAAAGAATCTGACAAAACCGAAACTTTGCGTTTTGAAAGTGAGCAAAAACCAGACGAGAACGAAATTGACCCAATGCGCCAGTTTTGGAAAAACTTGCGTACCATCCTGGAGCGCCGCCGAATGCGCCTGCAAGATAAAGAAAACGGCACCGATGTTCGCCTGCCCTTCATCCTTGTGGTAGTAGACGTTTTACAGCCTGTGCCGGATTGGTCTAGCCTGCACGACCTGGAAAGCGAAGCCGCCATATCGACCATCCTCATGGATGGACAAAAACTTGGCGCGGGAATTCTTTTTCTTACCGCCCAGCGCTCCAAAATCCCTAGCCGTTGTGCCGCCGTCATTGAAGTAGACCAGGACGAAAACAACTCATCTAGCGCCGTTTTTCGCTATGCTGAAACAGGCTTCAATAGCATTCGCTATGTAGGTAATGCCCCGCTCATTGATGGAGAACAGGATGCCCGCAATTTCTCTCGCGCATTAGAGCCGCTTGACGTGCGCCGAGGTTACGGAGCAAGCCTGGCTGCAACGGTTACGCTGATGGAAATGCTCAACACGCATACGCTGGAAGAACTTCGCGCCTTTGCCCGGGACAATTGGCGGCGCAGCCTGAACCCAGAAACCGCTGACTGGCTTCACACGGCTATAGGTCTACTCTCTGGCAACGAACCGCGCGTGCTCACATTCTCTGCCAAAGCCGATGGCGTACACGGCATCATTGCAGGCTCTACGGGCTCCGGCAAGTCTGAACTGCTAATGACCCTCATTATAGGATTGGCGCTCAACTATAGCCCAGATGTATTGAACTTCGTTCTTGTAGATTACAAGGGTGGTTCTGCCTTTGAGCCTTTCAAAAAATTACCCCACGCAGTCGATATTGTCACCAACCTGGACCAATCCGCAACTGCTCGCGTGTTTGCATCCATCATAGCCGAGTTGGACCGCCGTCAAAGGCTCAACACATTCACCAACTCTAAAGATATTGTTCACTACCGCAGGCGCGGACTAAACCTGGAGCCCGAACGCCCACCCTACCCACATCTTTTTATCATCATTGATGAATTCGCCGAAATGATTTCCGGCAACGCCGAATATAAAGCCCAGTTAGAAAGTATCACCCGCTTGGGGCGTGCCCTTGGGGTAACGCTCATTTTAGCGGCGCAGCGCCCGGTTGGCGTAACTGACCAGATGCGCGCCAACATCAAATTCCGGATTTGCTTACGGGTGGAAACGCCCGACGACAGCCGCGAAGTGCTACGGCGCTCCGATGCTGCCTTTCTTCCCCCCGGCATTCCGGGGCGCGGATACTTGCAGATTGGCAACGAAAATATAGAAATGATTCAAACCGCCTACACCGGCGGTGACTACAAAGGACCCCAGGAAGAAACCCGCACTCCCAATGTGGAATGGCTGGGGCGAAAGGAGAAATCTTCCGGGCAAAAATCTGCCGAGCCGCCCAAACTTTACGATGTCATTGTAGAGATGCTGAACAACCTTTCGGTAGAAGATAAATCTCAGGAGCAGTGGCGCCCTTGGCCCGCCTTTTTGCCTATGCAACAAGTTGGCAAGCAAGTTCTTACCTTGCAAACCCCTCTAGATGCCGATTACATTGGCGAAGATGACCAGGCATTCTTGCGCTCTGCCGAAACAGATGCTCTTGAAGAACTCTCTCTCAACGAGCAATCGAATGCTTTTGTCAACGGAGAATTTGACTGGCAAGGCGTGCAATGGGGCAAAAACGCCATGCGCCCACTCATTGGGCTGGTAGATAACCCTTACCTGGCAGTTCAAAAACCGCTACTCGTAAACTTCCCCAACGGTCACGCAGTGGTATTTGGCGCTTCTGGGCGAGGAAAAACCACTTTTCTCCGCACTGTCATCAGTAGTTTGGTACTCACACACTCGCCAGATGAATTGCATATCTACATATTAGATTTTGGCGGACGGGCGCTTTCGGTCTTTTCAGACCTGCCGCATGTTGGCGCAGTAATTACCGCAGAGGAAGACGAGCGTGTACAGCGCGTTCTTCGCAAAGTGAGCGAAGTTATTGACGCACGACAGATTTTGTTTAGCGAAGCCAAAGTAAACAGCCTGGATTCGTACAATCAGGCAAACCCGCACAAACGCCTGCCAGCCGTGCTGGTATTGATGGATAATTTTGCAGAGTTTAAGGAATATCACGAGCCGCTCATGTCCCCGCTCATGTCGCTCATCCGCGAATCCCGCGCTTACGGCGTGCATTTCCTCTTCTCAGCAGAATCGCCCAATGCCCTGGGCAACAAGCTCTTTAGCCTGGTGACAGAACGCTTTACCCTAAAACTAACAGACCCATCGGAATATACCGAAATTGTCGGACGCGGCGTTCCAGCAGATTTAAGCCCCGTTCCGGGTCGCGGCTATGTCCGCGTAGGAAACATGCCTCTGGAATTCCAGACCGCCCTCGCCTTCGAGCCAACCGAATCCGACCCAGACGCGCTTTCAAAAATCAGCAAAATGTGCCTGCATCTAAAAGACCAGTGGGGCGAATCTCGCTGGAGAGGCGAAAAGCCGTCTGGCATCGAAACCCTTCCGGTACGTTATTCACTGGAAAACATCCTCGCCCAAATCCCAGCACCCGATTCCCGCCGTATGCTCATTCCGATAGGCATAGATGACCGAACCCTCGCTCCGGCTCTATTGGATATGGAACGTCAGGGACCTCACCTCGTAGTCATTGGGCAGCCCTTCTCCGGAAAAACGACCACCCTTCGCGCCATGATTCTTTCCACTGCCTGGCGTTACTCGCCTGACGAAGTCATGATGGTTCTGGTGGACTATTCCCGCAAACTCTGGAGGGGCGGAGAGACCTCTCTTGCAGACCTACCGCATGTTGTGCAGACCGTTGAAGACCTGTCTCAATTGGACGACCTTTATACCAACCTGGCAAAAGAATGTGCCGAATTTGAAACCAACCCCAAGCGGCGTAAAATTATCCTCTTTATAGACAACTACGATGCCTTTACCGAAGAATCCAGCCGAAAAAACCCCGGCTTCTTTGAACAAGCCGCATCTCTTCTGCGAAAATATCAAACTTCCGGCGTGTACATGGTTGTTGCCGGTTCTCTCGCCATGATGAGCGCTACAGATGATTTACGGCGTATTTTTGCCGCCCCTAATTTTGGCATTGCCCTCAGGAGCGCAGATGCTGTCAACCGGCTCAACGGCAAGTTCCCGCGCAGCCTGGCAGAGGTAGAACTGCCCATGGGACGTGGTTTCATCGTCCGCACCGGCATTACCAATATGTTACAAATTGCCACCCCCTACCTGGATGACGAAACTGAACCAGCCTTGGACTCCTGGGTTCATAAAATTCACACTCGTTACCCACAAGAAAATATCACCTGGCAAACACCTACCCCCGAAGCCCCATCCCGCCCTGCGACTATTTCTATTGCACCTGCTACGGCAACTCAAGCAGAGTATGACATCTCCGCCCTCAAACAAGCTCTGCTAGAACACAACTTCCCCGAAGCGCTTCTTTCGCTGTTGAGTATGGATGACATTATAAAAACCGCTCGTGAGATGAAAATTTTGCCCGAAGAATCCAATCCCAATTTACAAGGAGACGCCTGATATGGACGAATATCTTGAAGTGCGCCTCGACATCTTTGAACACCTTGCCGAACCTGCGCGTGTTCGCAAAACCCTCAAAATTGCTGAATTGATTGATGAAATTCTAAAAGAATTTAGCGATGTGCCGTCCGAATCGCCTCAGCGTTATGAATTGTATCTAAAAGGCAACAAAAAACCAATTTCTCGGAATTCCACCCTGGCACAGGCAGACATTCAACCCCAGGATGAGCTGGTTCTTACCTACTCGCACCAAGACGACCCTCGAGAGATATTTGCAGAATCTAAGCGAGTTTACCTGCGTGACGAAGAAGACGGGCGTATTTATACCCTGGAGTGGTCCCCTGCGCTCATCGGCCGCCCGAACAAAAACGCTGAACAAGATATTCTTATGGCGGTGAACCTGCAACAGCACCCACATGGCATGACGGTCTCCCGCCGACATGCTCAGATTACATTAGAAAATGGACACTTCTTCTTACAAGCCCTGGCGGAAAATAATCCAACAGTGTTGAACAAGCGCGTAATCCCCCCCGGCAGTCGTGCAGAATTACAAGACAACGACTCCTTCTTTTTGGGAAAACGCCTGCAAATGACTTTTTTCACTCACAAACCCACTGGTCAACAATCTGCGGTAAGTGAAAGTGCCTCCATTCCACGCCCTGCCATGCTCTCACCAGACTCACAGACCGTACTGGGCGAATCTCCTCTGGAAATTCCCTTGCGTTTGTTAATAGAAAAATCCCACACCAGTCTGGGACAGGTCATAGACCTCCCATTACCTGCCCGCCTGGGACGCTCACACCCCATGCTGATAAATGATAAAGAAGTCTCCCGTCAGCATGTAGAATTTCATTACGACCCCGCTCAGGGTCAGGTTTATCTCCGTGACTTGGGAAGCAGAAATGGAACATCCCTCAACGGTGTACGCCTAACCCCGGAGACAACTTACATGCTACCGGTGGACGTGCCGTTACAATTAGGTCCGCATGTAGTGCTAAAACGCTTGGCATAAGGAGTGGCGTTTTTCCGAATCGTCATACTTTTCCACCCAAGCGGCACACCTGGCTGTTCTTACCCCAACAGAAGTTTATGCCGTTCTACCAGGGTGTCTTCCGGGGTGATGCCGAGGGCGAGCAGGACTTCTTCGGGTCTGCCGGTTGCCCCTTCGCGGGCGGCGAGGGTCATCTTCAGGTGCGGGGGGGCAGAATCAACGGGGAGGATGCTCAGGTCTTGCAGGAGGGGGCGCAGGTCGTAGGGTTTGCCGCGCCGTTCTCGCGGTAGCGCCTGGGCTTGCAGGAGAGATTCCACCTGCTTGTTCAGGGTTTCCGGGTCGGTTTCTTCCAGCAGGGTGACGTGGTATTCCGCAAATTGCACCTGGGTTTGCAGGGCGGGGGCGCGGTCTTCCACAATTTCCAGATGCAAAAGGCGCAAACCCGTCGGGCAGGCTTGTTGAATGCGCTCGCGCAGGGTTTCATCGGCGGGCAGGTCGGCAGTGAGTTTCATATCCACCATCTCGCAGATGGAGGAGAAGCCGAGGGGCAGGGCGGCGGCAAGTTGAATTTGGGGGTGGGGATGAAATCCCTGGCTATAGGCAAGGGGCAGGTCGGCGCGGCGGGCTACTCGTTCCCACATTTTGTGCAGGTCGAGATGCCCAATGTAGCGCAGGGCGTTTTGTTTAGAGAAGGTGATTCGGAGGCGCATGGGGATGTCGGGGTCAGCAGGCAGTATTGATGAATAGGGGATGGTTTATCACTTCTAACTTCTTGCCACTTCGGGGCATTTCCAATATTCGCCGGGGTGGGCGCGGCGGATATTGGTGAAGGTAGGTAGGATGCCGCAGGCGAAGCAGTGTTCGCGGCAGTCTATGCGAATTTCACCTTCCATGCTGTTGGCGTATTCTTCCAGCAGGAAGGATTTTTTAACGGCGCTGGAGATGTGTTCCCAAGGGAAGACTTCGTCCACCCGGCGGGTGCGGTGTGTGTAGAAGGCGGGGTCCAGGTTGTTTTCGGCGAAGGCGGAAAGCCACAGGTCGTAGCGGTATTGGTCGTTCCAGGCGTCAAATTTTGCGCCGTTTTTCCAGGCGTTAAAGATGACTTGGCTGGCGCGCCGGTCGCCACGGGAGAGGAAGGATTCCAGGAAGGTGTCTTCGGCGTGAGTCCAGGAGAGTTTGATGTTTTTGTCGCGCAGGTTTTCGCGCAGAATTTGCTGTTTGGCTTTAATTTGCTCCACTGTGTCGCAAGCCACCCACTGAAAAGGCGTGTGCGATTTGGGGACAAAGGTGCTGACCCCCAGGTTGAGTTTGGCTTTCCAGCCCAGGGCTTTGCGCCCTTCGGCAAGGATGCGGTTTGCCAGGTCGGCGATGGCGCGTACATCTTCCAGGGTTTCGCTGGGATGACCAATCATAAAGTAGAGTTTGAGGGTTGCCCAACCCCGCGCATAAATTTCGCGGGTGGTGTTGAGAATATCCTCTTCTGGGATGTATTTGTTGATGATGCGGCGCATTCGCTCGGTGGCGGCTTCGGGGGCGAGGGTGAAGCCTCCGTTGCGGCGGTCTTTCAGGCGTTCCATCAACTCTATCGAGACGGTATCAATTCTCAGCGAGGGCAGCGAGACGTTGAGATGCCGCCCCTCGAAGGCTTCTCCAATTTTTGTCACCAATTCCAGGATGTGGGTGTAATCGGAAGAGGAGAGCGAGAGCAGGGCGAGGTCTTCAAAGCCGCTGTTGCGGATGGCTTCTTTGGCGGCTGCCAGCACTTCTTCCACGCTGCGCTCGCGCACCGGGCGAACAATCATCCCGGCATGGCAAAAGCGGCAGCCGCGTGTGCATCCGCGCATAATTTCCACCGTTGCCCGGTTGTGTACGGCTTCGATGTTGGGGACGATGAAGCGGGTGGGCGGGGCGGGCAGACGCGGAACCATGCGTTTGATGATTTTTGCGGGGACCTGCTCCAGCGTGGGGCGGATGTTTTCCACCGTGCCATCGTCCAGGTAGGTGACAGCGTAAAAGCGCGGGACATATACGCCGGGGATTTGCGCCAGGCTCAGCAGCAGGGCGGCGCGGGGCTGCCCCTGGGCGCGGGCGGCTTGCACGGCGTTGAGGATGTCGTGAATCACTTCTTCGCCTTCGCCCAGGGCAAAAACGTCTATAAAGGCGTGCATCGGCTCCGGGTTCATCACCGAATGTCCGCCCGCAATGACGAGGGGATGTTCTTCGCCGCGCTCAGCGGCAAAAAGCGGAATTCCGGCTAAACTGAGGGCGGTGAGGGCATTGGTGTAGAGGGTTTCGTAGGGCAGGCTAAATGCCAAAACATCAAACTGCGCCAGCGGGTGAAAGGTCTCCAACGAGTAGAGCGGAATGCCGTTTTGGCGCATCTGCTCTTCCATATCCGTCCAGGGCACATAGGCACGTTCCGCCAGCGCGTCTGGGCGGTCGTTAATCTGGTCATACAAAATTTTGATGCCCACGTTGGAAATGCCGATGTCGTAAATATCCGGGAAAATGAGGGCGGTTCGCACCTGCCCCGGCAGCCATTCTTTGACGGTGGTGTTAAACTCCCCGCCCACATAGCGCCCCGGCTTGGTCACTTTGAGCAGAATGCGATGCAGTTTGGTTTGAATTTGTTCTGGGGTAAGCATGGGAATGATTATACCTGATAGAAATTCTCTGAAAAGAATCTAAAAACCGCCGCAAACAGGGCGGCGGTTTTTGATAAAAAGCCCGGAACTTACGCGGCTGCTTGTGCGCTTCCGTTTTGAAGCAGGCTTCGCCCCTGAAGCCACAGCGCCCCCAAGCCTGCCAGGCTGAACAACATCCCAAACAGCCCGCCCAGCCAGGGCAGGGTGGTGAGAATGGCAAGCAGAACAACCCCCAAACCCAAAGCCCCAAAGCGGTTGGCTGCCCATTCCGGTTTGAACTTTTGCAGCAGAACTTCACCCCCCGTCAGGGCAACCGAAAGCGGCGCCACAAATATCACCGCCAGTACAAACCCAAGCGAGAGCAGGAAGAGGGTGAAGATGCCCACCCAAATCACCGTGCCGCTTAAGCCGCCCAGGGTGAGCGCCCCAAACACAATCCCGCCGATGATGGTGGCAGTGATGACGACAAGCAGGGCAAAGAAAAATGCCGCCCAAGAGACCATGCCCCAGCCAAAAGCCGGCAGGGCAGAGCCGCGCAGGGTGTTGGCGGTGTTTTGCATAAAAGCGGGGAAGAGCCACAGAAGCGCAGCGCCCAACAGGAAGAGAGTCACCATGCTTCGCAGGGCGCTAAAAATGCCGTTGAGCAGGCTTTCGGTCGGAGTGGGCGGCGCAGGGATGGTTTCTTCCATGTCTTCTTCTGGCTCCAGGCGCACAACCGGTCCTCCGATGGCTTCTGGCGGCAGGGGCA
>DYNS01000416.1 GCA_020720965.1 Anaerolinea sp.
GAGACAAAGGCGATTAAGGGTGCTTTGGGTAGCCTGGCGTATCAAATTCCCGTTTCTTCTACCAAATCCATGACCGGGCACATGATGGGCGCAACCGGGGCGTTGGAGGTCATTTTTGCGGTGCAGACTATTCGGGAGGGCATCATCCCTCCCACCATTCACTACCAAACCCCCGACCCGGAATGTGACCTGGATTATGTTCCGAATGTAGCAAGGGAAAAGAAGGTGGATGTAGTTGTCTCCAACGCCTTTGGCTTTGGCGGGCACAACGCCGTGCTGGTCGTGAAGCGTTAGGGCGAATTACTTGCGCCTTTTCTACCAGGTCTTTACCCGGCGCGGTGTGAACTTGATGAGCAGGTTTTCGGGAGAGTTGAGCCAGGTTTGCGGGTCTTGCTCTTGTAAGCCTTCCTCCCCCAGATACTTGGTGTAAATGGCTTCGATGCGTGGGCGAATTTGGGCTTGCGGGGCACGTAACAGCTCGGCATCCCCTTCCAGGGTGACGGCAGTCAGCCCATCCTGGGCGGTTTCCACATCCACAACCAGGGCGCATTTGGCGTTTTTCTCCAGGTCTATCACCTTACGGGTGGATTGGTAGGAACTAATCCACACCGCGCCGTCTTCCCATAAAAACCAGACCGGCACAACGTGGGGTTGTCCATCCGGCGAGGCAGTTGCCAGCCTGCCAAGCAGGGGACGGGCGAGAAAATTTTCTACTTGCAGGGTGATGTTCAGGTTCATAGAGTCCTCCGGGTGTCTTGAATTTCTTTCAAAAGAGAGTATGCTTTAAGCAGCCTTTGCAGTACGAAACGCGCCTCAACTGTGTGAGAAAGGATGGAAACGATGCTTACACTTCATTGGCTGGAAGTTTTGGTCTGGGTTGTTTTGGTGGCGGGCGCTCTCATTTTGGCGCTGGAGTACCTGAGCCTGTGGTACCAAAAGATTTGCGCCTGGCATCAGCATCCGCAAATGGTGTCGGCGCCGCGCCAGAAAGGTTCTGCCTCTGGTGAGCCTGGGCAGATGCTGTTTGCAGGGAGGGCGCACCTGTACGAGCGTTTTCTGCCCCCGCTGGGGAAAACGCACAGGGTGAAGTAAGTTTTTTTACCACCGCCGCCCCGCTACCGGGGCGGCTTTTTTGAGGAGAAGAGATGCACTTTGACCCCATTTTACTCTCGTATTTGCGCCAAGCCACCCGCGTTACCGCGCTGACCGGCGCGGGCGCTTCGCAGGAATCGGGTTTGCGAACTTTTAGGGATGAGCAGGGGGGATTTTGGGCGCAGTATGACCCGCGTGACCTGGCAACTCCCGAAGCCTTTGCCCGCAACCCCAAACTGGTGTGGGATTGGTACGCCGAGCGTCGCGCCGCTGCGCGACTGTCGCAGCCCAACCCTGGTCATTTTGCCCTGGTGGAGATGGAATCTCTTGTGCAGACTTTTACCCTCATCACCCAAAACGTGGACGGTTTGCACCGCGCTGCCGGAAGTCGCAACCCGCTGGAGTTACATGGAAACTTGGAGCGGGTGAAATGTTCGCAATGCGGCGAACAGGCGGCAGATTGGGATGAATCTTCTGAGAGTGTGCCGCCATGTCCCTTGTGCGGAGGGTTTCTTCGCCCGGATGTGGTCTGGTTTGGCGAATCTCTTCCGGCGGAGGTGTTGGATGCGGCGGTGAAGGCGACCCGGGTCTCGCAGGTTTTCTTTTCCATTGGCACTTCCGGGCTGGTGCATCCTGCCGCTTCTTTGGCATTGGCGGCGCGGGAGAGGGGCGCGGTGATTGTGGAGATTAACGCCGAGCCGACCCCACTCACCCCGCGTGCCGATTTCTTTTTTGCCGGAAGGTCTGGAGAAATTTTGCCCGCCTTGCGGCGGGCAGTGTGGGGGTAGTTATGTACTCTCTCTTTTGGCGCGTACCGCTTTCATAAACCCGACAAAGAGCGGGTGCGGGCGGTTGGGGCGGGAGAGAAATTCCGGGTGGAATTGGCTGGCGACCATGTAAGGGTGGTCGCGCAATTCGGCAATTTCCACCAATTTGCCATCCGGCGAAAGCCCGGAGAAGACCATACCGGCTGTTTCAAATTCTTTGCGGTAGGCATTGTTGAACTCAAAACGGTGTCGATGTCTTTCCTGTACTTCTGGGGTTTGGTAGGCGGCGGCGGCTTTGGTGCCGGGCTGCAACTGACAGGGGTACAAGCCCAGGCGCATGGTTCCGCCCATGTCGGTGATGGAGCGTTGTTCCAGCATCAGGTCTATTACCGGGTACTCGGTGGAGCGGTCGAACTCGGAGGAGTTGGCATCTTCGTGTCCCAGCACGTTGCGGGCGAATTCGATGCACATTAACTGCATTCCCAGGCACAGCCCCAGGTAGGGAGTTTTGCTTTCGCGGGCGTA
>DYNS01000417.1 GCA_020720965.1 Anaerolinea sp.
GGTGGTTGGGACGCTCACGCCTTTATCTGCCAGGCGGGAGAGGGCAACCGAAAGGTCATCTTGCAGGCGCATGGCGGCTTCTTTGTAAAATTGGGTATCGGCAGAAATTTCCCCCACCGGGCGCAGGATGGTGCGCCAGGTTTCTTTGCTGGCATTCCGCAGGTTGTTCACCATTCGTAAAATGAAGAAGAGCAGGAAGAAAAGCAGCAGGGCAGCGCCCACGCCCGCGCCAATTTGCAGGTATAGCTCTTGCAGTTGTTGGGCTTCCAGTTCGGCGGCGAGGGCTTGCAGGGCGGTGCGGTCGAAGGCAAAGGATTCCACCACCACCTGGTCGCCTCTGGTCTGGTCTATTCCGGCGGCGGCACTGACTGCCGCCTGAATGGATTGCATTTGGGCGGGGTCTTGCACCCCGTCCACCATCACCGAGACGGAGATGCGGGTGATTTTGCCGGGGGTTTCCACCTCGTGCGATTGCACCTGGCTGATTTCATAGTTGAGGGTTTCTTCACTGCGCTGATAGGCGCTGGCGCTTGCCCCCGGCAGGGTGGCGACCGGGGTGGGCAGGTTGGAAGCCGCGCCGGGTACGCCGCCGGTGACATCTCCCGTGCCGGAAGATTCTAAGATAACCTGGGAACTTCGCAGGGCGGTTTGGGTGGGTTCGTACAGGTTGGAGGTGGTTTCGCGCTGAGTCCAGTCCATTTCTACGGCGGTTTGGACGGTGGAGCGGTTGGGACCCAGGATTTTATCCAGCAGGGTTTGCACCCGCCTTTGCACATCGGCGGCGTAGGCGGCTTCGGCGGCGCGTTGTTCATCACCTTTGTTGTAGGCTAAACCAGTTTCGCCACTGCCATCTGCCAGCAGGTTGCCTTCAGTATCCACAACCACCACATTTTCGGGCTGCAAGCCTTCTACGCTACTGGCAACGAGATGGGTAATGGAGCGGACTTGCAGGTCGTTGAGGGGGTAGCCAGGGTTGAGTTGCAGGGTGACGGAGGCAGTGGCAAGCGCCTGTTGGGCGCTGAGGAGGGATTTCTCCGGGGTGACGATGTGAACCCGCACGGCTTTGACCGCTTCCAAACTGCCGATGGTGCGTTGCAGTTCGCCTTCCACAGCGCGTTGATAGTTCACCTTTTGCGAGAATTCGGTCATGCCCAGGGTGGCGCTGCCGCTAAAGAGTTCGTACCCGGCAATGCCAGATTGAGGCAGCCCCTCCCGCGCCATCAACAGGCGGACGGGGTACACCTGGTCGGCGGGGACTTCGATGGTTCCGCCGCTTTTTAACTGGTACGGAATGTTGTTCTCGTCCATTTTTTGCACAATTTGGGCGGCATCTGCCTCGCTGAGACCGGTGTAGGCGACCTGGTATGCCGGGGTGTTTGCCCAGTTCACCATAACGGGGACAAGGATGAGGGCGGCGAGCAATAACGAGGCAAGGGTAATTTGCCGGGCAGGGGGCTGCTTCTTCCAAAAGGTGAGAAATTGTTGGCGCAGTTGAGCAAGCATGGGCGTTGCCTCCGGGGCTAAACTTGCATTCGCATCATTTCGCGGTAGGTTTCCAGCAGGCGGTCACGGATGCCGATGGCGAGGTTGAAGTTGATGTTGTTTTCTTCCAGCCCGAGCATGACGGTGTGCAAGTCCACATTTTCTCCGGCGGCGAGCTGTTGAAGAAGGCTATCCGCATTGTCTTGGGATTGGTTGAGGTTTGCCAGCATTTCTTCAAAACGCTCTGTTACCTGCCCCAAGGAGGCGCTGGAGGCGGTTTTGGGCTGGGCGGGCGCGGTTTGGTAGGCAGAAAGCAGGGAGGAAAGGGGCGCAATGGTGGACATGGCTTATCTTCCAATTTCCAGCGCCTTCAGCGCCATGCGTTTGGTGGCTTCCACCGAGGCTAGGTTTGCCTCGTAAGAGCGGGTTGCGGAGAGCATATTGGTCATTTCCACCACAATATCCACATTGGGGTAGGTTACAAAGCCTTCTTCGTCTGCGTCTGGGTGGCTGGGGTCGTAAACGCGAGCGCCTTCTTCCTCGCTGGTGAAGATTTGCTCCACCTTTACGCCGCCTTGCAGATTGTTCAGGCTGGCGCGGCGCTCGGCAGGGGAAAGGGATAGGTTGGCGGGGGCTTCTTCCGGCATAAAAATTACATCCTGGCGCTGATAGGGACCGCCGGCCTGGGTGCGGGTGGTGACATCGACCAGATGGCTGGCCACCTGGCTCAGGTTGCGCGTGGCGCCACTGACCTGGCGAATGATCTCGGCGAAGCGTTCCGTCATGGTGTTGAAGGCCTCGGCGGCGTGGGCGATCTCGTCCTTGCCGTCGACCGGGATACGCAGATTCAGGTCGGACTCCTGCTCGACCCGGATCATCAGGCCGGTCAGGCGATTGATAG
>DYNS01000418.1 GCA_020720965.1 Anaerolinea sp.
TAAAACCATAAACGGCATCTGGCTTAAGGAAAGCCAGCAAGCCGGTGCCCGCTGTTGCCAGGGCGGAGATAATTTTTAGTACCAGCAAAATGTCCATTTCTTCTCCTTTTTTTGTCCGCGTCCAGAGATATTCAGGTAGAGGGCGCTTTTTGCAACCTGGCGCAATTGTAAACCATGCCCACTTTTTTTCTTGACAAATCATCCTCTTGCCTTATAATACATAAAAATTTATATATAAATTATTTTATAAAAAGGTGATACATGCTCAAATATGCCTTGCTCGGCTTGCTTCAGTACGGCGCTTCCACGGGGTACGAGCTTAAACAATTTATGGATACCTCCACTGCCAACTTTTGGCACGCCAAACTGAGCCAGATTTACGTCACCCTTAAGGCGCTGGAGCAGGAGGGGCTGGTCACTTCGGATGTGCAGGAGCAGGAAAAACGTCCAGACCGCCGTGTGTACAGCCTTACCGCCCAAGGAACCCAGGAATTTGACCAGTGGCTGCAAACTTCCAGCGCGGAACTGCCTCAACTTAAGGAACCTTTCCTGCTCAAATTATTCTTTTGCGCCCGCCTCGATAAGCAAAGCCTTCTTGCCCAGCTAAAACTTCAGCGCGAACTGCATCAAAAATTGCTGCACGGATACCAAACCCAAACCAGAGCCATCATCGCCAACGTGCTTCAGAACGCGCCTGAGATGGAGAGAGATGCCCTGTTTTGGGGCTTCACCCTGCGCTCTGGCGAGTTGGCAGAAGAAGCCACCCTGCGTTGGCTCGATGAAACGATGGAAACCATCCAAAAGGAACTCTAACATGACCCCGATTCTTACCGCCCTGCTCGTTGTCTCCGCTACCGCTGCCATTTTCGCCCTCAGACCTCTCACCGCCAAAATCCAAACCGGCTTCCATGTCAACAAAACGGTAGATTATCAGATTAAGTTCCAGACCTTGCAGCTCATTCTCACCGCCCTGGTTCTGGTTCTCGTTTATTGGCTCAACCCCCAAAACTTTGCCCGTTTCTTTGGCTTGGGCGATGTCCATGCCCGCATCAGCCCCATTGCCTGGCTTGGCATAACCGGCAGCGAAACCTGGCTGGAGGTGGCGGGCAGCATGGGCTTGTTCATCACCCTTGGCACGGGTATTTTTATGTTTTTTCAACTCAAGAAGGCGGGAGTGGAATACCGGCACCTTGCGTTTAGCCTGCTCTGGTCGATTCCGTTTTCGGTGGCGAATGCCTTTTCGGAAGAAGTCATTTTCCGGCTCGGAATCATCTCTCCGCTTTACGGCATTTTCCCGGTTGCTGTCCTTTTCCTCCTATCCGGCGTGGCGTTTGGGCTGCCTCATTACTTTGGTCAGCCCAGTGGAATTATCGGGGTGTTTATGGCGGGCTTTTTGGGCTGGCTGCTGGCAATGAGCCTGGTCCAAACCCAGGGGCTTCTTGTTGCCTGGGCAGTTCACTTCGCCCAGGATGTGGTCATCATCACTTCCCTGATTTTGATGAGCCGGACGAAGAGCGGGTAAGACATTTTTCCCCGGCTGCCTATCTCCTGCCGCGTTTGAGGAGGAAGACGAGCAGGAAGAGGGCGGTGGAGGTAAGCACAATGGCGGAGCCGGAGGGGATGCTGAGGTAGTAACTGAGGTATAGACCCGTCAGCGAGGCAAATGCCCCCAGCGCGGCGGAGGTGAACATCATGGCTGCCAGGCGGCGGGTGAGCAGGTAGGCGGTGGCGGCGGGGGTGACGAGCATGGCGGCTGCCAGCCCGGCTCCTACGGTCTGCATGGAGATGACAACCGTCAGCGCCAGCAGGATGAGCATGATGTTACGCAGCAGTTCGGCGGGCAGGCGCAGGGTGGCTGCGAGGATGGGGTCGAAGGAGATGACCATGAAGGGGCGATAGAGCAGGAAAACGGTGACAAGTATCAGCCCGCCAATGGCGGCGGTCAGCGCCAGGTCTAAGCCGGAGACTCCCAGTACGTTTCCAAAAAGGATGTGGGCTAAATCTGCCGAGGAGGTGCGCACGCTGGAGATGATGGCAACCCCCAGGGCAATGGATGCCGAGAAGAGAATGCCGATGGCGGTATCTTCTTTGATGCTGCCCTGCCGCGAGAAGTAGCCAATCCCTAGCGCCACAAAGCCGGCGGCGATGACCGCGCCCAGCAATAGGTTGCCGCCCGTGAGGTAGGCGATTGCCACCCCAGGGAGGATGGCGTGCGCGAGGGCATCGCCGAGGAATGCCATGCCGCGCAGGACGACATACGTGCCCATGACGGCGCACAGCGCCCCTACGATGATGCTTGCGGCTAGCCCGCGTTGCATGAAGCCGAAACTGAGGGGTTGGAGGAGGAAGTTAATCATGGGGGTTTCCGCAGCATTCATCCACC
>DYNS01000100.1 GCA_020720965.1 Anaerolinea sp.
CAGGCCAAACCAGTCCGTTCCCAGCCGGCAGACGATAAAGCGTTCCTCTGCCGGTGCCCGGCATGCCTTTTCCGGCCCCCTGCGTTCCGTCCCGAGGTCTTCCTTCATCTGGACCAGCCCGGCCAATTGCTGAGAACCCAATCCCTCCAGGTCGGCAAGGGCCTGCCGGACCGTATTGGCTCCCCAACCCTCCGCCCCCCCGGTCGTCCAGGCAGTCGAGCGCGTCACCTCCGTCCTCGGTCCCGGCGTTATCTGGGAAGGAAAAATCAGCGGCACAGGCGGCGTGCGCGTAGAAGGCTCCTTTGAGGGTCAAATTGCTCTGCGCGGCATGTTAGTTGTCGGCGAAAGCGGCCGAATCACCTGCGAAAACATCCGCGCCAACACCGTCATCGTAGCCGGAGCCGTCAAAGGCAACGTCACCACCCAAAAACTGGAAATCCGCGCCACCGGCAGGGTCTGGGGAGACGTGACCACCACCTCCTTCGTTACCGAAGACGGCGCCTTCCTGCGCGGGCAAATCCGCATGGAAGACCATGTGGAACTGGACCTGGGTGCCGACCCGGAAACCACCCCCCGCCCCGACCAACCCCTCGCCTGACATGCGCTACCAAGACCTCGCCATTCAAACCCACCGACAGCCCCCCTCCGGCGCACATAGCCCAGGGCAAAGCCTCCTCATCCGCGCCGGTTACCTCTCTCACAGCGCAGAATGGCTGCCGCTTGCCGCCCAAACCTTTCAGCGCATTCAAACCCGCCACGCGCAGCCGGGCTTCGTCTCTGCGCTGGGAATAACGGTACAGGAAACGCCCACCGACCTCTACCACCCGCATCCCCTCGGCGCCGAGGAACTTGCCCTCTGCCCCGCCTGCGGCTTCGCCTCCCGCCTTAGCCTGGCTCCCGTTAAAAAGACCGTTCACACCCTGCAAGCCCCTTCCCCCCTGCAAGAAGTCCTCACCCCCAACTGCCCCACCATAGAAAGCCTCGCCACCTTTTTGGGCATTCACCCCGCCCAAACTGCCAAAGCCATCCTCCTCACCCGCTTGGCAGACGGTCAATTCATTTTCGCTGTCATTCGCGGCGACCAAACCCTCAGCCTGCCCAAACTGACTCTTGCCCTGGGGCAAACCCGCCTCGCCACCGAAGCCGAAATTCGCGCCGTTGGCGCAGTCCCCGGCTACGCCTCGCCCATTGGCGTTCACAACGCCCTCATCATCGTAGATGACCTCATCCCCACCTCACCCAACCTGGTTGCCGGAGCAAACCGGGCAGGCTACCATCTCCTCCACACCAACTACGGCAGAGACTACACCGCCCACCTCGTCACCGACCTTACCCTGGCACAGCCCGGCGACCCCTGCCCGCACTGCGCCGCGCCCCTGCAAACCCCCAGGGGTTGGGTTCTCCTCCAAAACGGCGAACCAGACCCGGCGGCGATTCTCTCCGCCCTGGCGGAAAACCATCAGGACGAAAAAGGTCTTCGCCTTCCTGCCGGGCTTGCCCCCTTCGATGTCTACCTCATGCACATCCCCGGCAAAACCGCCGACACCCTCACCCCCACCCGCCAACTCTACCGCACCCTTACGGAACACGGCATCCCCACCCTGCTGGATGACCGCGAAGAACGCCCTGGCGTTAAATTCAACGATGCCGACCTGATAGGCTGCCCCATCCGCGTTACAGTGGGCGAGCGCGGTTTGCAAAACGGGCTGGTGGAAGTAAAGCGGCGCACGGCGGCTGACATTGAGCAAGCGCCCATGGACACGCTGGTAGAAGCCCTTTTGGAAAAGTGAAACTTTATGGATGTACGCCCTTCTGTAGCAATTCAACGCAAATATAACGTCATTGATGTGAAAGCGGCTAAAAAAGTCGCTTTATTTTGGTTGGAGCGAGCAAAACTGCAAAACGCAATTGACTTTGGTTTGCCGGAGGTGGATGACCGCTACCATATTTGGCGGGTTCCCCTGGTAGGGAAAACATCGCAAGAGCGGCTTGGCGAAGTCGTGGTAGATGCGTACACATCGCTGATACTGGAAGATAAATCTACTTCCCCCGAAATCCTTGAAGCGCGTTTACTTGGACGGACAACGCCCCAAAAGCAAAAGCCGCGTAAAACCAACGAGGCTTACCTGTTATCCAATTTACGCAACACCATTGCCCAAGGCGATGGTGAAAAATTGTTGCAGGAACTCCCGGCGGGAAGCGTTAATCTAATTTTCACCTCGCCGCCATACTACAACGCCAGACCAGAATACACGGATTACGTTACCTATGAAGAATATTTGCTAAAGATTCGCAAAGTCATTCAAAATGCACACCGTGTTTTAGCGGAGGGCTGTTTTTTTGTAATGAATATTTCACCGGTTCTGGTGCGCCGCGCCAGCCGTAGTGAAGCCTCCCGCCGAATTGCTGTGCCGTTTGATATGCACCGCCTATTTGTGGAAGAGGGATATGATTTTATAGACGATATTATTTGGGAAAAGCCGGAAGGCGCTGGCTGGGCTACCGGGCGAGGGAGGCGTTTTGCCGCCGACCGAAACCCTTTGCAATATAAACCTGTTCCCGTGACCGAATATATTCTTGTTTATAGGAAACATACCGATAAATTAATAGACTGGAACATTCGCGCTCACCCGCAGAAAGAATTGGTTACAGAGTCTAAAGTGGGGGATAATTATGAGCGAACCAACATCTGGCGCATTACGCCCGCACACGACCCCCGTCACCCTGCTGTTTTTCCAGTTGAATTGGCAGAGAAAGTGATAACCTATTACTCTTTTAAGGGGGATGTTGTACTGGACCCGTTTGCCGGTATCGGAACCGTTGGAAAAGCCGCCTCCAAGTTGGAGAGGCGTTTTGTCTTGCTGGAACAAAACCCGGAATATGTAAAAATTATCCACGATGAAGCCAAATTATGGCTTGGTAAAGACGCAAGGCATATTCACACCATTAATTGCCCGCCCATTGACGTGGAAAATATCTTATTCTAGGGGGAGTGTATGCCAAAGAAAAAAATTGCATTAAATTCGTTTACAGAATTGCTTTCCGAGATGGATTTGGCGTTGCTCTCTGCCAGTGGCAGCCAATTGGTGGAACAGATTGGCTTGGATGTGGTTCGTGGCGTGGTTTTGGACGTTTTAACCGGTAAAAACTTGCGAGATTCTACCGAATCTCTGACCCGAAGGCGCATCGCGGCGTTAAACCTGGCTACGACCGAATTTTTCATCAAGGGTTCATCCCTATCTGCCGATTTTGTCAACCAGTTGCCGGAACTAGCCACAGATTTTCTGGCAAAAAAGAATGTATCCAAATCCGAACGTTGGCTCTCTCAATGGGTTCTCGGTCTTACCGATAAAGCCTTTCAAAATGTCTTGCGAGATAATCCTACAGCCTTATCCCACTACCGTGAGCAGTATGTTCGGATATGCAGTGAAGTTGCCGCGGAAAGGAAACTTCAGGCTGGAGATATCCATGGCGAACTTGTCCTGGACTCCCAATATAAAGCGCAAGTGAATTGGATGTGGCTGACCTACCTGCTTAATACCATTGGCGCGCAAACTCTTGCCATCCGAGGGTCAGAAAAATCAGCCTATGGCAAACTTTTTGAAAAATTAGTGCTCGGCTCTCTGCTTCATATCCTGGGGTTTAAGCACATTGCGCCGCCTCCCCATGAGTTCAACGGCGTTTTCTGGTTATCTTCCCGGGCAGAAAAACGAGAAAGCGATGCCACACTGCTTTATGAAATGGGCAAAGGTGTGCGTTTTGATATTGGCTTCATAGGAAGAGGAAATCCAGAAATTTCTTTGGATAAGGTAACACGCTTTGAGCGTGAGATTTCGCTTGGACGTTCCACTTTCTATATGGCGACCGTTATCCTCGTAGATAGAATCGGTGCGAATAGCCGAATTGAGCGAATGGCTGAAGAACTGCAAGGTACAATTGTACAGATGAGTTCTGGGTATTGGCCCCGCCAGGTTGCCCAGGTTCTCCATAAGACGGTTGGTTTTAAGCATCCCCTCGCGCAAATGGATGATGAACAGACCGAAAACTATCTGAGAAAAGCCATCCTTAAGGTTCCCTTGGGGGAATTTATTGGCTTATCGGAAAATTTCCCGCAAAACCAGGTTCAGGACGAACCTGGAACCTATTTCCTCAGCGAAGAATGACCCCTATGAAAATCCCCATGTCCTCCCCAGACCTCACCGCCGCCGACCGGCAGGCGGTGATGGACGTTCTTAATACCCCCGTTCTTAGCCTGGGTCCCAAAGTGCTGGCATTCGAGCAAGCCTTTGCGGCTTACACCGGCGCAAAACACGCCATCGCCGTCAACTCTGGCACAGCAGGCTTGCATCTTTGCGTCCGCGCCGCCGGAGTTGGGGCAGGCGACCTGGTTCTTACCACCCCGTTTTCCTTTGTCGCCTCCACCAACGCCCTTTTGTTCGAGAACGCCGTCCCCGTTTTTGTGGATGTTGACCCGAAGACGGGCAACATCGACACCGAACAGGCGGCTGACGCGGTGAACAATATTCAAAAATACCTGCCTCGCAAATTGGATGCCCGCCCCTCGGCATGGAAAGCCCTTTTGCCGGTGGATGTTTTCGGTCAGCCTGCCCCTATGGACAAAATCAACGCCATTGCCCGGCAGCAAGGGCTAAAAGTGATTGAAGACTCCTGCGAGGCGTTGGGCGCCTCCTGGCAGGGACGCGCCGCCGGGCGCTGGGGCGACTACGGCGTTTTTGCCTTTTACCCCAACAAGCAGATGACAACCGGCGAAGGCGGCATGATTGTGACCGATGATGACGAAGCCGCTGCCTTTATGCGTGCCTTACGCAATCAGGGACGCGCGCCCGGCGATACCTGGCTTTCGCACACCTACCTGGGCTATAACTACCGGTTGGATGAAATGTCCGCCGCCCTGGGCATTACCCAACTGCAAAGGCTGGAAGAAATGCTTCAAAAGCGGGAGCAAGTGGCAGCCTGGTATGCCCAAAGGCTGGCTCCCCTCTCCGGGCTGGAACTTCCCACCGTTCTGCCGCAAACGACTCGCATGAGCTGGTTCGTTTACGTCATCCGCCTCAGCCCGCACATCAACCGCGCCTCCTTTGCCGCCCGGTTGGAAGAGCGCGGCGTGCCGGTGCGCCCTTACTTTTTGCCCATTCACCTTCAGCCGTATATGGTGGAGCGTTTTGGCTATCGCCCCGGCGATTACCCGGTGACGGAAGACCTGGGCGCACGCGGGCTGGCTTTGCCTTTTAGCGGGGTGATGACCGAGGCGCAGGTGGAATACGTTTGCCAGGCGCTTGCCGAAACGCTGGAGAGCGCGTAGCCATGCAGGCTTTTCCGCCTTTGCGGCAGCGCGGGGTAATTCTCCATTCCGGGGCGTTGGCATTGACCTTGGCTGTGGGGCTTTTCTCCTTTTGGCAGGTTTTTCAGTCGCCGGTGGGGGCGGGGACGGCTGTTTTGCTGGTGTTTTTCCTCCTTGCCGCCGTGCTTGCGCCTTTGCTGGCATACCGGCTCTATGCCCTTACCCGCGCCAACTATTTTTTAGACCGTAATGTGCTGCGCTTTGTGTGGGGCTTGCGCGTGGAAGAAATCCCCGTAACCGATGTGGAGTGGGTGCGCCCGGTGCAGGGTTTGGTTGCGCCGCTCTCTTTGCCCCTGTTTCGCCTGCCCGGCGGTATTTTGGGCGTGTTGCGTCAGCCCGATATTGGCGATGTGGAATTTATGGCAGCCGAAACCGATACTCTTTTGCTGGTTGCTACTGCCCGGCGCATTTTCGCCATCTCGCCTGCCAACCCGGCGGCTTTCTCCGCCGCCTTCCAAAAGGTGATTGAGATGGGCAGCCTCGTTTCGGCGGAAGCCCACTCGGAATACCCCTCCTTTGTGGTTGTGCTTGCCTGGCAAAACCTGCTGGCGCGGTATCTGTGGCTGGCAGGCGCTTTGCTCAACCTGGGGATTCTGGCTTGGGTCAGCATTCTCATTCCTTCCCTGCAAAAAATTTCGCTGGGCTTCACTCCGGCGGGCTTGCCGCTTGCGCCTGTTCCGGGCGCTCAGTTGGCGCTTTTACCCCTCCTCAGCCTTTCCTTGTTTTTGGTGGGCTGGCTTTTGGGGCTTTTCTTTTACCGCATCGAATACCAACGCCCTCTGGCGCTTTTGGTTTGGCTCGGCGGCGCTTTCTCCTCCCTTCTTTTTCTCGTTGCCGTGTTTTTCATTCTCACAACCCCGGTGTGACCTATGCAAATCCTGTATGGCTTTCTGCTTGCCCTCCTCATTGCCTTTGCTGCTTACCGCGCCCACAGCCTCAACCTCAGCGGTGCGGCGGCGGCGGTTGTGGTTGGCACGATTATTTTTGGCATTGGCGGCTGGCAATGGGCAATTTTACTGCTGGCGTTTTTCACCACATCCAGCGGCTTAAGCCGCGCCTTTAAGCGCCGCAAAAAAGGCTTAAACGAAAAATACGCCAAAGGAAGTCAGCGCGATTGGGGTCAGGTCTTTGGCAACGGCGGGCTGGCAACCCTCTTCGCCTGGTTATGGTTCTTTTTCCCAGGGCAAACCTGGGTATGGGTCGGCTTTGCGGCGGCGTTGGCAGGCGTAAATGCGGATACCTGGGCAACCGAGCTGGGCGTATTCAATCCCAACCCGCCCCGCCTCCTCACCAACCCCTTCAAAGTAGTGGAAAAAGGGACATCGGGAGGGGTTTCGCTGGTAGGGACTCTCGCTTCTTTGGCGGGTTCTGCCCTTTTGGGCGTTCTCGCTGTCATCTTCGCCCCTCAGCCCGTTTCGCCGTTTGTGGGCGTTCTCATCACCCTCGCGGGGCTGTTTGGCTCACTGTTCGATTCTCTCCTCGGCGCAACGACTCAGGCAATTTATACCTGCCCCACCTGTCAAAAAGAGACCGAGCAACACCCCACCCACACCTGCGGCTCCGCCACCACCCTTCAGCGCGGGCTGCCCTGGCTGCAAAACGACTGGGTCAACTTTGGTTGTTCGCTGGCTTCCGCCGCTCTCGCCATCGCCCTCAGCATTCCCCTCTCCTAAAATCTTTCTCCTCTCTCGCAAAAAAAGCCGGAAGAGCAAAAATCGCTCCTCCGGCTTTTCACTTTTCACTTACTACTCTTAATGATGATGCCCGCCGCTGTGCGAGTGACCATGTTCCATCTCTTCCTCGGTCGCCTCGCGCAAAGCCACGATAGTCACATCAAAAGCCAACTCTTTCCCAGCCAGGGGGTGATTAAAATCCAAAGTCACCACATCCTCGCCCACTTCGTCAATCCGTGCCATCATCGGCTCACCATCTTCGCCTTGCACCTGCAATTCCACCCCTTCTTCCAGCGGAATATCGGAGGGGAATTGGTCTTTGGGGACTTCCACAAAAGCCTCTTCGTCCAGTTCGCCGTAGCCGTCTTCGGGCGCAACCGTCACTTTTTTATTCTCGCCAATCTTCATGCCGTACAATTCATCTTCCAGCCCAGGGATGATATTCCCCGCGCCTTGCAAAAATTCCAGCGGCTCATTTCCCTGCGAAGAGTCGATTAACTCTCCATCCACATGCAGGGTGTAATTTATCGAAACAACAAACCCTTCTTGTACCTTCAGGTCGCTCATCAGTTCTCCTTATTTTTTTAACAGGTGGCGCAAACGCGCCGCCATTTTACATTGTTTTTTCTCAAAATGGGCAAAAAACAACGGCGGCTGCCAGAGCAGCCACCGTTGCCAAACAGAAACAAATGCAGGTTTACTTCTTCTCTTCTTTTTTGCCGCGTTCCACGCTCAGGGCAGGTTCGGCTCCTTCAGCGCCTTCCTCGCCTGCGCCCTCCTCCTGAGTGGAGGTGGCAACCACAATGACTTCGTCCAGGTCGGTCAAAACCGTCACTTTGTCCGAAACGCTCAAATCGCGGACGTGTACCGCATCGCCGAGTTCGGCGAGTTTGCTCAGGTCAATTTCAATCCGCTGCGGAAGGTCGGCGGGCAGGGCTTCCACTTCGATTTTTTCCATGTTGGTTACAATCGCTGCCTGAAAAGCCTTAATCGCCGGGGCAACGCCATGGAAATGCAGGCTCACATGGGTGCGAATCTTCTCGGTGAGAGATACAGCCTGAAAATCAATATGGGTATAAATATTTCTGATGTAGTTCTTCTGCTTTTCCCGCACCAGAGCAGGGATTTCTTTGCCTTCCAGCGCGATATAAACAATGCTGGAATCGGTTAACCGAGGCAGAATAAGACCAGCCGAATGAGCGTCCATCGAAATCGAAGTCGGCTCCACCCCATGACCATACACAACGCCCGGTAAAACACCCTGGCGGCGCAGTTGTTGCACCTGCTTGCCAATGACGCTGCGTTTGGTTGCTTGCAATACTACTTTTTCCATTTTATCTCCTCGGGCGCCTCTCACCCCGCTTCTTTCCATACGCGGAGTTACCTTCGCCCTATGATGAATTGTATGGCGGCAGAATTACCGCTCATATTTACTTTTTGCCGAACAATAACTTTCCAGCTAGCAGGATAAGCCCCACAGCTGCCCCCGCCGCCGCCCCAAACAGGGCTGCGCTTCGGGCATCCAGCCAGGTTTCCACGTTTCCGTTCACCTGCCGGGCGATGAGAACTCCCGTTCGCACCTGCGGAGCCTCCACTTTGGCGCTCGCCACCGCCCCGGCAGAGAAAACCTCCCCCGCCCGAACGTTTGTCGCACTCACAAAGCCGACTCGCCCCGTTAGGGTGATATTTTCCGCTCGCACACCGCCGACCATCGCCTGGGTTAACTCTGCCTGTTGGGCTTGCACCGCCCCTACAAAGGTTTGTCTGGCTTTCAGGTTCCCCACCCGCCCGGAGACAACCGCAGAATGACTTAAATCTGCTTCCTCCGCTTGCAGGTGACGGATGTGAGAATTGCTGGCGCGTACCAATTCGGCGTTAACCGAACCAACAGATGCTTGCGAGAGATTTACAACCTGGGGCGTTTCAACTTCGCTCATGCGCTCCGCCTTTCAGGGCAGGAAAAAGCCTCCATAACGGAGGCGTGGAAACGATGGGCGATTCTAGCCGCTGCCCTTCCATGCGTCAAG
>DYNS01000419.1 GCA_020720965.1 Anaerolinea sp.
CTTATGGGCGGAATCGAACTGCGGCGGCTTCTTCGGTCCCGAACTCCGCGCCGCAGGGTGGGATGGCGTTTGGCTTACGGGAGCCTCTCCCAGCCCGGTGTATCTTCTCCTGCAAAATGGCAAAGTGGAACTACGGGATGCCTCTCACCTTTGGGGGCAGGATACCTACCAGATACAGGAATCCATCCAAAAAGAGACGGGCATCCCCGGCATTCACACCCTCGGCATTGGCATGGCAGGCGAGGCGCAAATTCCCTACGCCCTGCTGCTCACCGACCATGGGCGGGTTGCCGGGCGCACCGGCTTGGGCGCGGTGATGGGCAGCAAAAACCTGAAGGCGGTTGCCGTGCGTGGCAACGCCAAAATCCCGCTCTTCAACGCCGCAGATTACGCCCCGCGCCGCTCGGCGGCGAACCACGCCCTGCGCCAGGACCCCCTCACCAGCGTATTGGGCAGCCTCGGCTCGGCAGGCGCAGCAGATTACTTTAACTACCTGGGCGAACAGCCCAAAAAATACTTCAGCGCAGGCGAACTACCCGGCGCAGAAAACATCTCTGGGGCAAGCATTGCGGAAACTATCCTGGTGGGCAAAAGCGCCTGCCACGCCTGCGTCATCGCCTGCGGGCGGGTGGTGCGCCTGCAAGATGGCGCAAAACGCAAAGGACCAGAATACGAAACCCTGGTAGGGTTTGGACCCAACCTGGGCATCACCGACCCGCAGGTTGTAACCCTTTTGGGCGAGCTGTGTGACCGCTACGGCGTGGATACCATTTCCATGAGCGGAACGATTGGGCTGGCTTTTCGGCTCTACGAGTTGGGCGTTCTCACCCCCGCCCAAACCGGGGGGCTGCAACTCACCTGGGGCAACGCCCAAGCCGCCGAATCCTGCATTCACTTTGCTGTGCGGCGAGAGGGCGCTTTTGGGACATTACTGGCGCAGGGCGCAAAACGCCTGGCGGAGCATTTTGGCGCACCCAACGAAGCCGTGCAAGTGAACGGGCTGGAAGTCGCCTACCACGACCCTCGCGGCGCTTCCGGCATGGCGCTCGTGTATGCCACCTCCCCTCGTGGCGCTTGCCACAACCAATCCGACTACTTTTTGGTAGATATTGGTCAGGCAGACCCCAGCCTGGGCTTGGAATTTTACGACCGGCATGTGGGAGCCGAAAAAGCCGCCAACGTTGCCCGGCATCAAGACTTCCGCACCGTCAACAACGCTCTGGTGCTGTGCGTCTTTGCCAATGTGCCCCCAGAAACAATGCTGGATTTGGTCAATACGGCCTGCGGATACTCCCTCACCCTGGAAGATTTCCTGCAAATTGGCGAGCGTGCCTGGAACCTGAAGCGCCTCCTCAACCGAAAACTGGGTCTGCCCCCCGGCAGCGACACCCTGCCCGAACCCCTCCTGCGTCCCTACGCCGAAGGCGGCGCGGCAGGATACCAAATCCCCTTTGCGGAGATGCTTTCCGCCTACTACCAGGCACGCGGCTGGGACGAAAACGGCACACCCAATGTAAAGATTTTGCAAAAATTGGGTTTGGATTGGGTAGCCAAACCGGAATAATTGGTATATAATGTGCGTCCTTGCAGGATTGTAAGTTTCCCGCAAAACAAAACCTACCCTGTTCGTGTCAGACGAGAAGAGCCACACCCCCTGCGGCAGCCCTCGTTGGACGGCAGGGTGGGGTTTTTTAATGCTCCGAAAGGCTTTTTTCTTATGGAAATTAACGTCACAACCCCCGCTTTGCTCTTCCCTGCCATCTCCCTGCTTTTGCTGGCATTTACCAATCGCTTTCTTACCCTCGCCAACCTGATACGGGATTTGCACGCTCGCTACATCGCCCAGCCCAACGAGGTTTTTGTGGGGCAAATTGCCAACCTTAAATACCGCATCCGTCTTATTCGGGATATGCAGGCGTTTGGGGTGGCGAGTCTGCTTTTTTGCACTGCCTCCATGTTTGCCTTGTTCGCTGGTTGGCAGATTGCTGGTCAGTGGATTTTTGGCTTTAGCCTGATTTTGATGATGACTGCCCTCGCCATTTCCCTGCGAGAGATTCAAGTCTCGGTAGTAGCGTTGGATTTGCACCTGAAAGACATGGAACAAATCATTGAAGACGCTCGCGGTGCTCGCAAATAAACTGCCCTGCCCGCTGATGTGCTTCTTGAATTTTTATGATATTTCTCTTATAAATTATGGCTAAAATCTGAACAGTTCTTCTAAAAATTAGCCCATAAATGGAGAAATTCAGATGAAATGGCAATGGAAACTTGGCACATTCGCTGGCATTGACGTTTTTGTTCATGCCACATTTTTATTAATCGTCCTCTGGTATGGCTGGACTTACTGGCTGGAAGGGCGCACTCTGGCGGCGGCATT
>DYNS01000101.1 GCA_020720965.1 Anaerolinea sp.
GCATGGTCAGCGTTTTCCCTCGGCATAGACGCGCTCGAACTCTTCCAAATAACGGGCGGCGAGGGTGGGGTCGTGCAAAATAACGATATTTTCGTCATTGCGGCGCTCGGCGCTGGCGCTAAAGTTGTAAGAGCCGGTGATGACAATGCGCCGGTCTATAATGAAGACTTTGTGGTGCATCTGCCCGGCGTTGCCATCCGCGTACACGGGCAAACCGGCTTGCACAAAAGCGTAATACTCCGTCCCCTGGTTGGATTGAATTTGCGCGTCTTCCATCACCCCGGCAACGGTTACGCCCTCTTCCGCCTTTCGGCGAATAATCTCGGAGAAGTCATCTGTCGTAAAGGAATATGCCAAAAAGTAGATGCTCTCCTCCGCGCCGCGCAGCAGGGCGGAGATGCGTGCGGCAACCCCATCATCCGGGGAGAAATAGACCTCCAGCGGGATGCCATCCAGGGTGAGGGTTTGGTACGGGGTGGCGGCGACTGTATCCGCGCCGAAAAAGTCATCGGCGAACATTTCTTCAAATTCCACCAGGTAGTTCTGCGCCACCTGGCTGGAGCGGATGCGAAGCAGGTTGTTATTATCTTCGTACACGCCGTTGGTTGTAAAGTTGGTGGAGCCAAGCCAAACATCCGAGCGGTCTATGATGACAAATTTATTGTGCATCAGCCCTTCGCGGTTATCGCCCACCATGGGTATCCCCGCGCCTTCCAACGCCATCGGCGCGGCTTTGTCCATGTTATCGCTTTCCATCACAACCCGCACCTGCACCCCGCGGGCATGGGCGTTCAGCAAGGCATTGCGAATGGAGGACAGGCTAAGGCTGTAAGCGGCAATATCCACCGAAACCCGCGCCCCATCTATGGCTTGCACCAAAGGCGAGTCAATGCCGCCTTCCTCCTGCAAACTGGCGCGGTCGAAAGGCTCGGTAAAATAGACTTCATAGAAAGATGCCCCGTACCCATAGCCGACCTGCACCGGCAGGTTGCTACCGTTTTCGGGCGCAGGGGCGGCGGCAGGGGTGGAATTTTCCGGGCTGGGCGGCGTTACCGTTACGAGGGTCAAAGTCCCCGGCTCGGAGGCGCAGGCAAAAGCAGCGAGCAGCAGAACAAACAAAAGGGGCAAAATACGCTTCATGGTTGGGTTCTCTCTTGGGTTGGAATGACAAAATTATAGCACGCCTGTTCGGGGAACCGGGCGCAGGTCGTCTTTGACGCTAAAACCAACCTACGCTATACTAAGCCCGTTCAGCGCGTCACTCGGTCCGGCTGAACGAAGAAAATTTCCATTCAGACCAGCAAATCCACACTCATCCAAATTCAGGAGGCGCAAGAATGGCAAGTTTTAAGTTAACCTACGCAACCATGTTCAACCCACCCGAAGAAATGCACACCGGCTTTGACCATGCGCTTGCCAGGTTAAAAGCAAACCTGGGCAAAGAATATGCCATGATTATTGATGGCAAAGACGTTTTTGCCGAAGAAAAATTTGACGACTACTCCCCCGTCAACACCGAATGGAAGCTGGCTGTCATGCAAAAAGGCAACGCCAGCCACGCTCAACAGGCGCTAGCCGCCGCCCGCAAAGCCTTCCCCGGCTGGAGCCACACCCCCTGGCAAGAGCGGGTGCGCCTTCTGCGCCGCGCCGCCGACCTGATTGACGAGCGCCTCTTTGAGATGGGCGCTGCCATGGCGCTGGAAGTCGGCAAAAACCGGATGGAATCCATGGGAGACGTAGCCGAAACCGCCGACTTAATCCGCTACTCCTGCGACATGATGGAGAAGAACGAAGGCTTCATCAAGCCGATGGGCAAAGACCCCCTCCCCAACCACGACTCCACCAACATCAGCGTCCTGCGCCCTTACGGCGTCTGGCTGGTCGTCAGCCCCTTCAACTTCCCCTTCGCCCTCACCGGCGGACCTGCCGGAGCGGCGCTTGTGGCAGGCAACACCATCGTCATGAAACCGGCAACCGACACCCCCTTCATCGTCCGCCTGCTGGCAGAATGCTTCCGCGATGCCGGTTTGCCAGACGGGGTAGCCAACTTCGTCACCGGACCGGGGCGCACCCTGGGGCAAGCCCTGGTGGAAAGCCCGGAAGTGGACGGCGTAACCTTCACCGGCTCCTATGACGTAGGCATGAAGATGTTCCGCGACTACGCCAACGGCAAATACGTGCGCCCGATGGTGCTGGAACTCGGCGGCAAAAACCCCGCCATCGTCACCAAAAACGCCAACCTGGAAGACGCCGCCGTAGGCATCGTCCGCTCTGCCTTTGGCTTGCAGGGGCAAAAATGCTCGGCGGGCAGCCGCATTTACGTCCAAGAAGAAGTGTACGAAGAACTGGTTGCCAAACTGAAAGAACTGACCGAAAAACTGACCATCGGCGACCCCAGCGACCGCAAAGTGTACGTGGGACCCGTCATCAACAAAACTTCTTACCAGGAATTTCAAGACTTCTGCCGCGAAATTGAAGAAGGCGGCGGCAAATTCCTCACCGGCGGCAAAGTGACCACCGAAGGCGAACTGGCAAAAGGTTATTACTGCCAGCCCACCCTGGCAACAGACCTGCCCTACACGCATCGGCTCTGGAAACACGAAATGTTCCTGCCCATCAGCACCATCGGCAAATTCCAAACCCTGGAAGAAGCCCTGGACATGGCAAACGATGTAGATTACGGCTTAACCGCCGGAGTTTACGGCAGCGAAGAAGAAGTAGAGTACTTCTTCGACCGCATCGAAGCCGGCGTCACCTACGCCAACCGCCCCCAGGGCGCAACCACCGGCGCCTGGCCCGGCTTCCAACCCTTCGGCGGGTGGAAAGGCTCCGGCTCCAGCGGCAAAAACGCCGGCGGCTACTACTACGTCCCGCTCTACCTGCACGAGCAAATTCGCACCCTGGTAAAACCCAAGTAAAAAACTGCGCGTAACGCCAAAGGTGACGAGTAATCGGTGAGGCTATCTTCGCACGGGTTACTCGTCACCTTTCTCTATCACAAGGTGAACGAATGGAAGACAACGAACGCTCCAACTTCATCTCCCGCATCGGAAGTTTCCTCCTGCTCCTCGGCATCGGCGTAATGATTCTCTTCATCGCCTCAGATATGGGAACAGCCACCGTCTTTGGGTTCTTCTTCGCCGCCATCATCCTTCTCTTCCTCGGCTGGCAGCTCAAACGTGCCGCCGCTCCTCCCCCGTCCGCCAAAAGCAACCGCTTTGAAGGCTTGCGAAAAATGCAGCAAAAACAAAAAGAAGACAAAGCCAAAAAAGAAGCGGCAAAAAAGAAAAAATAACATGAACAAACTCACCTCCCTGCAAAACGCCATTGCCCAACACGTTCAGGACGGCGACATTCTCTACGCCGCCGGGTTCACCCATCTCATCCCCTTTGCCGCCGGGCACGAAATCATTCGACAGGGCAAAAAGAACCTCACCCTGGCACGCGCCACGCCAGACCTCATCTACGACCAGATGGTCGCGGCAGGCTGCGCCCGCAAAGTCATTTTCTCTTACATGGGCAACCCCGGCGTAGGCAGCCTGCGGATTGTGCGCTCCGCCTTAGAAAAAGGCGAGCTGGAATGGGAAGAATACTCCCATTTTGGCATGATAACCCGCCTCCAAGCCGCCGCCAGCGGATTACCCTTCCTGCCCATGAACCTCACCGGTGCCACCGACCTGGAAGCCGCCAACCCCCTCATCCGGCGCATCACCGACCCGTACAGCGGGCGCGAACTCATCGCCGTCCCCGCCCTGCAACCGGATGTCGCCATCGTCCACGTTCAGCGGGCAGACGCGCAAGGGAACGCGCACCTGTGGGGCATCGTGGGGGAACAAAAGGAGGTGGCATTTGCCGCGAAACGGGTCATCCTCACCGCCGAAGAAATTGTAGACCCCTCCGTCATCCGCTCCGACCCGAACCGCACCCTCATCCCCGGCTTCATCGTCAGCGCCGTGTGTCACGTCCCCGGCGCGGCGCACCCCAGTTACGCCCAGGGCTACTACGACCGGGATAACGAGTTCTACCTGGAATGGGACAAAATCTCCGCCGACCCCGCCCTCACCCAGGCTTACCTAAACGAATGGGTTTACGGTGTACCAGACAGGGAAGCGTACTGGGCAAAACTCGGCGCGGAGAAACACGAGAAGCTCAAAGTCCCGGCATTGATGAGCGAGGCGGTTAATTACGGGAAGTATTAGGAGTAGTAATAAGTGATAAGTGATAAGTGATAAGTGATAAGTGGTAAGTGATAAGTGATAAGTGAAAAGCGGTCAGTAAAAAGAGCGAAAGAAGCGAGAAATGCCCAGCCAAACCACCCTAACCTTCCTGCACGCCAACGGCTACCCACCCACCTGTTACCAACCCCTGCTCACACACCTGCAACAGGCTGGCTACAGCGTTCATGCCCCGGCACAGCGCCCCCTCTGGCAGGGAGAAGACCCCCAAACCCTGCAAGACTGGCAGCCCCTAAGCCGCGACCTGCTGGAAAAACACCTGCCCGCCGCCGGAGAACACATCGTCATCGGTCACTCGGTGGGAGCCATTGCCGCCCTGCGTGCCGCCCTGTGGCAGCCGCAGCGCTTCCGCGCCCTGGTGTTGTTAGACCCCGTCCTCTTCCCGCCTGGCTTCATCCTCTTTTGGAATTTCATGCGCCTGCTCGGCTTGGGCTACCGCGTTCACCCGCTCATCCCTGGCGCGTTGCAACGCCGCCGTCATTTTGACGACCTGGAGCGCATCTTCCGCGCTTACCGCCGCAAAAAAGTTTTTCAATATTTTGAAGATGCCTCCCTGCGAGCCTACATTCAGGGAATCGCCTGCCCCAACCCGCCGCCCCAAACTGGCTACACGCTGTGCTATAGCCCGGAATGGGAAGCCCGCATCTACTTCACCGGCGTTTGGCGCGACCTGGAACTATGGTGGAATCTTCCTCGCCTGCGCGTCCCCACCCTTCTCCTGCGCGGCGCAGAAACTGACACCTTCCTCGCCCCCACCGCTACCCTCGTCCACTGGCGCAACCCGCACATCCGCATCCAAACCCTGCCCCAAACCACCCACCTCCTGCCATTGGAACAACCCGCTCAGGTGGCGCAGGCAATTGCCCGGTTTGCGGGGGATTTGATACAATAATCACAATCTAAACCCAAGAGAGAAAACCATGCCCGAAAAAATTTACGTCACTGGTCACGTCAACCCGGATACCGACTCCATCGCCGCCGCCATGGGCTACGCCTGGTGCCTGCGAGAGCGGGACAGGGTGGAAGCCATTGCCGCCCGCGCCGGAGCCTACAACCCCCAAACCGCCTGGCTGCTCAAACGCCTGGAACTGGAAGGACCCGTCCTGATGACGGATGCCTCCCCCCGCTTTGAAGCCGTCCTGCGCCGCATCAACACCGTCACCCCGGAACAACCCCTGCGCGAAGCCTGGAGCATTGCCGCCCGCGCCGATGGCGTTGCCCCGGTCGTCACCGAAGACGGCAAACCCTACGGCATCCTCAACGGCTTCAGCCTGTTCGATTTCCTCGGCAAAATTGTGGGACCCAACCCCCGTAGCGACATCAAAATCTCCGACATCCTCGCCATGCCCTGCGCCGACATGGCAGATACCAGCGTACCCAAATACCAGGCAACCGCCTTCATTCGGGATTCCCTCAACCGAATCCTGCGCGACCAGCACAACGACTTCTTCATTGTGGACGACACCGGGCATTACCTGGGCATTTGCTACCAAAAAGACGTACTCAACCCGCCCCGCATCAAAGTGGTGTTGGTAGACCACAACGAACCGCGCCAATCCATTGGGGCGCTGGAAGAAGCCGAACTGATAGAAATCCTCGACCATCACCGCCTCGGCAACCCCTCCACCCACACCCCCATCCGCTTCACCGTAGACGTGGTTGGCTCCACCTCCACCCTCGTCTCGGAAAAAATCGCCGAGGCAGGGCTATATGCCCCGCCCGCCCTGGCAGGCATGATGCTGGGTGGCTTGCTGGCAGACACCCTCATCCTCACCTCCCCCACCACCACCGAAAGAGACAAACAAGCCGCCGAGCGCCTGGCGCGTTGGGCGTTTACCCAAAAATCCCCCCTGCGTGGAGAAACCATCCAAAGTTTTGGAACCGCCCTGCTTTCTGCTGGGGCGGGGCTTTCCACCCGTGACCCCAAGGAAATTGTCGGGTCAGATATGAAAACCTACGAGGCAGGCGGCTTCCGCTTCGCGGTTGCCCAGGTCGAAGTCACCGACATCCTCACCATCGGGGAACATCTCCCCCACATCAAAGAAGCCCTGGACGGAATGCGGGAAAGCAAAGCCTTTGACTTTACCATGCTCCTCATTACGGACGTAGTGCGCGGAACAAGCCGCCTGCTCACCTCCAACCCTCCCCAAATTTTGGACGAACTGCCCTACCCCCCCCTGCCAGACGGAACCCGCCAGGCAGACGGTGTCGTCTCCCGTAAGAAACAACTCCTCCCCGCCGTTTTGGGCATTTTGGAAAAATAAACCGGCATGAGCCTGGACCCCAACCGCTACCCCCAAGAACACCGCCTCGCCACCGTGCTGTTTGCCGATATTCAGGGCTTCACCTCCCTGGCAGAGCAATTGGATTCGGAAACCCTCTCCGACCTGATTAACGGCATCTGGCGCGAGTTAGACCAGGTTATCGAAATCCATAATGGCTACATCGACAAGCACCTGGGCGATGGCGTGATGGCGGTTTGGGGAGCGCCCTTCGCCGGAGATAGCGATGCCGCCCAGGCAGTTGCCGCCGGGCTGGATTTGATAAAAGCCCTGGGGGAATATAGTAAAACAACCAGCGTCCCCGGCGCCGCCCACATGAAGTTAAGGGTCGGCATCAACTCCGGAATGGTTTTTGCCGGGTATGTGGGTAACCGGCGCGAATACACCGTCATCGGCGATGCCGTTAATGTTGCCTCCCGCCTGCAAAACATTGCCGAACCCAATAACCTCGTCATCAGCGAGGAAACCCTGCGCCTGCTCCAGAATAACTTCCGCGTGAGAAAAATAGACCCAGTTCAGGTAAAGGGGCGAACAGAGCTGATTCAGCCTTACGCGGTGGAAGGGCGCCTCGTCACCTCCATGCGGATTCGCTACCAGGGGGCGGAAAGCCTGCAAACCAACATGGTCGGCAGGGAAGAAGAACTGCAAAAACTAAGAGAACACTACAACGCCGCCTTCAGTCACCTGCAACAACCCGCCCTCGTCCTGCTCAGCGGTGAGGTGGGAATGGGGAAATCGCGCCTGCTGATGGAGTTTAACCGCGAGTTGGAAGCCTCCAGCGAGCCAATCACCATTCTCTCCTCTCGCGGGCTTGCCCAAGCCAGTAGAATTCCCTTTTACTTGTGGCGCACTCTGCTAAGAAGCCGCCCCGAAGGCGAAGAACCAGAGATTTACCCCAAAGACCTCACGCCCATCTCCAAAATTGAAGCCACCGAAGTACTCGCGGCAATGATTAAATTCGCCGCCGAAAACACCGTCACCCTGCAACAAACCGAGCAAATTAGCCGCCTCGCAAGGCGGCTGTTGCTGCAAATGAGCCAAAAGAAAAAACTCGTCATCCTGTTGGATGACCTGCAATGGATAGACCGCGAAAGCCTGCAAATCTTAAAAGACCTGTTGCAGCAACCCGAAATTTCCCTGCAAATGTTCATCGTAGCCGCCACCCGCACCGAGTTTTTGCAAGCCCACACCGAATGGCACAACCTGGGGCGGGTCATCCCCTTGGGAGCCTTATCACTTAACGCCAAAATGGTAGCGGAGGCATACCCGCAATTGCAAAACATTCCGCAAGCCATTCTGCAAGAGATTGCCCTGCGTGGCGAAGGCAACCCCTACTTTGTGGAGGAAATTGCCAAAAACATCCTCAAAGCCCCGCCGCCCCCCGCCAACGACAACCCCACCGAACACTACGCCCAAATTATTAACCAACTGCCCGCCTCCCTGCGTGCCACCCTGCAAGCCCGGCTGGATAGCCTCTCGCGGGAGGCGCGTACCGTTGCCCTGCTCGCCTCGGTAGTGGGCAGAGTGTTTTGGGTGGGGGCAGTCATCGCCGCCGCCAAATCGCTGCCCTTACCGGGAGCGAACCCCATGTTCAACATCCCAGACCTGGTGGCAGACCGGTTCATTCAGGACGGCTTGCGCCAACTCAACCGCGCGGAAATCGCCTTCCCCCGCACCGGCTCCAAATATTCGGAAGAGCAGGAATACATCTTCAAAAACTCCTACCTGCGGGACGTGGCATACAGCCTCATCCCCAATCGCAACCGCGCCCAATACCATAAAGCCATTGCGGATTGGATGCGCCAAAATGCCGACCTGGGCTACCAAAATATGGCACGCGAACACGAGAAAAACGCCCTGCAAGCCATCAAAATCAGCACGGGCAGCCTGCCTCCCCTACAGAAAGACTAACCCCATGTCTGCCTGCATCTACCAGGAGATTGCCACCCTCCTCCAAAACGGAGAAAGCGCCGTCCTTTGCACCATCCTGCGCGCCAGCGGCTCCATCCCCCGGCGGGAAGGAAAGATGCTGGTGCGGGAAGATGGCTCCTTTCGCGGCACAGTCGGCGGCGGCGAGTTGGAAAACCGCGTCTTGCAGGCTGCCCAAGCCGCGCTGCAAAGCGGCAAAGCCGAGACCTTGCACTACAGCATGACAGACCCGGCTCGCGGCGACCCTGGCTTGTGCGGAGGGCAGTTAGAAGTGTATGTGGAGCCTCTCTTTCCGCCGCCCCAGGCGCTCATCATCGGCGGGGGGCATGTGGGCAAAGCCACTGCCCGGCTCGCCAGGTGGATGGGGTTCCGCGTCTTGTTGAGCGATGACCGCCCGGAATTTTGCACCCCGGAACAAAACCCAGACGCAGACGCTTTTTACCCAACCGCCATGCAAAACCTGCCCCAACAAATTGCCCTCGGCAGGCAAACCTACATCATCCTAACCACCCGGGGCGCGGATGTGGACATTGCCGGGCTGCCCGCCCTGCTACAAAGCAAGG
>DYNS01000420.1 GCA_020720965.1 Anaerolinea sp.
CCCGTACTCTGCCGCCAACCCGGTCGTCTTTGAGACCCTGCCAGATATGCCCCAGGACGGGGCAGGCAGAGCCTGGCTATATGTGGAGCCAGACGGAGACGTTTTGCCTGCCCAGGGCAGAGCGGAGGAGATTTTGGGCAACTTTTTGGCAGATGCCTGGGAAAAGATATATCCCCCGCGCTAAATGGGGATGAAGACCCGCCGCGCCACCTATCCGCCCCTGCGCTGATAGGTGGCGCGGTCGTTAAGCAGGGTGAGCGATGTGGGCTGGAAGCTGACGAGGGAATCGTCCATCAGCCCTTGTAAATTCCAGCGGGCGAGGTAGGTATCGCCTTGCCAATGCTCCAGCAGGGCGGATGTTTGCCCGTAGCGCAGGGTGAGCCGACCATCTTCGTCTTCGGTCAGGGTCATTTCGCCGTACAGGTCGTTTTCGTAAACACCGGTCAGGTGCTGAGGCGGGAGGCTGGGGGGTAAATCGGCTTGGCGGGCTGCCCGTTGGGCATCTACCTGGTTTTGGACTTCCGCCATGTATCCCTGAGCCACCATCTGAAATTCGGCAGACCAGTCGCGGTCTTGTGAACCGAGGAGAATATCCGAAAGGGCGTAAAACAGGGCGGCATGAGCCAGGGTTTGATGAACATTGACCATGACCGCCAGCCCCAGTTTGCGCTGCGGGAAGAACGCGACCACCGAGTTGTAACCCGGCATTTGCCCGCCGTGCATGAGAACTTTTTCACCACGATAGTCCATTGCCCACCAACCCAGGGCGTAAGTCCAGAAATGGGTGGCAGGTTGCAGGTAAGCAAGCGGCGCAAGTTCGGAGTTGAGGATGTCTTGCATCACTATTTGGGGTGTGGTGAGTTCCTGAAAGGTGGCGGGTTGCAAAAGTGGAGCGCCTTCCTGAAGCAAAGCTCGGAGCCATTGCGCCAGGTCTGTGGCGGTGGTGTGAATGGAACCGGCGGGCTCATGCACAATTTTGAAGTTTTCAATCGGGCTTTGCTCGCCGAGAAAGCGCACGCCTGCGGGATAGGTTTCGGCGAGGACAGCGTGGGGGGCTGCCAGGTTTTGATGGTCGGCGAGGCGGTCGTAACCGCTGAAGGTGCGCGACATGCCCAGGGGTTGGAAAATGCGTTCTGTGATGAAATCATCCCAGGTTTTGCCCGTGACCTCCTCCATCATCAACCCTGCCAACCCGTATTGTTGATTGGCGTAATGAAACTGGGCGCGGAACCCCGCCACAGGTTGGAGGTGGCGCATCCGGCGGATAATTTCGCGCTGGTCGTAGCCGCGATGGTAGTAGAGCCTTTGGGCGCGTTCCAATCCCAGGCGGTGACAGAGCAAATCGCGCAGGGTGACGTTTTTTGTCACCCAGGCATCAGACAATTGGAAGTGAGGCAGGTATTGGGTTACGGGGGCATCCCATGCCAGTTTGCCTTCTTGCACCAGCATGCCTGCCAGAGCGGCGGTGAAGGCTTTGGTGGTGGAGCCGATGGCAAAGATAGTCTCTGCGGTGACTGGCTGCGAGTCGCCCGCCCGCAGAACGCCATAGCCCTGGGTGAAAATCTCATCGCCTGCCACAATTGCCACAGCCGCGCCGGGAATGCCCCAGGCGGCGAGGGTTTGGGAAATGGTTTGCTGAAGTTGATGGGTGTTCATGGGTCATTCCTTTGAAAAAGCTCAACGCCAAATTTTAACAACGGTGTCGTAACTCCCGGCGCGCAAATCTGGCTTGGCGGCGAGGAGTTTATGTTTTTCCACCCGCTCGGAGGCGGTGCGGGGCAGGTCTTCCATAAATTCGATGTAACGGGGGGCTTTGAAGTATGCCAGGTGTTCGCGGGCGTAGTCCGCCAGGGATTCGGGGTTGGGGGCAAAGCCAGGGCGCAGGACGATGTAGGCTTTAACTTCCTGCCCGCGCAGGTCATCTGGCACAGGCACAACCGCCGCTTCTTTAACGGAGGGGTGTTCCAGCAGGACGCTTTCCACTTCTGCCGCAGAGATGTTTTCTCCGGCACGGCGAATGGTGTCTTTGAGGCGTGCCTGCCAGTGATAGTAACCGCGCTGGTCTTTGTAGACCAGGTCGCCGGTATGCAGCCAGCCATCCCGCAGGGTTTCGGCGGTTTCGGCGGGTTTGTTCCAGTAGCCGAGCATCATCGGCGTGCCGCGAATGAGCAGTTCACCGGTTTCGCCATCGGCAACATCCTGCCCCTCGTGGTTAATCACCCGCACCTGTTTGGTGGGGATGGACGCGCCCATGGCGCCGCTGCCAACCGAGGCGGCATCTGCCAGGGGGACGAGCAAATCTACCCCGGTTTCGGTCATGCCGTAGGCTTCTCGCCAGGGAACGCCCCAGCGCCGCTCAAATTCC
>DYNS01000102.1 GCA_020720965.1 Anaerolinea sp.
AAGCCATTCTCTTTGTAGGCATTGTGCTTGCCCCCCTGCTGGCAGCCTGGGTCGGCACCTCCCTCGCCGCCTCCACCGGTGAAAGTCGCTTTTTGGGGCAAACCCTGGGCGGGTTTCTCACCTCCCTGCTCATCGTCTTTGGCATTGGGCTGCTGGGCGGCTTCGCCTCCCGCATTGCCCAACCCATCACCTTCTCGCAAGCCTACCACTACGCCCGGCTCTGGATTCCAGACCTTCTCGTGCTTACCTTTGGCAGCATCTCGCTCTCAATCGCCTTCATCCAGTCGGAAGAAAAACCCATCCTGGCAAGTCTCATGGTCGCCTACGGGCTATTCCTGCCTGCCAGCGCCGCCGGTTTTGGGCTTGGCAGCGGCGCTGCCGGTCTTTGGCCCCAAGCCGGAATCGTCCTGCTCATTCACCTTGCCATTTCGCTCCTGCTCAGCCTGCTGGTTTTCTTTTACATGGGCTTCCGCCCTCTGGAACAAAGTGGCTACGCCCTCACCGGCGCAACCCTCCTCGTCAGCCTGGCGGCGCTGATTGGGTTCCTGGGATTTGCGCCGCGATTAAGCTCCACAGCCGCCTCCACGCCCCCTCCCGCCCAGGCAACCGCCACCCCCCTTCCTACCTACACCCCCTTACCCGTTAAACAACCCACCTACACCCTGGTAGCCACCCACACCCAAAGCCCGCCCACCGCCACCAAACCCGTCAGCACCCCCACCCACACCCCCTCTCCCGAAATCACCGCCCTGCCCACCCCGGTTTACGGACGCATCCAATCCATTGGCGGAGACGGAGCCGCCATCCGCGCCGAACCCGGCAAGAACGCCATCACCACCGTCCAAAACGGCTACCTGGTGGAATTCCTGCCCGTAGACCCCGTCACAGTAGATGGCGCGACCTGGGTAAAAGTACTGGTACGCACCCCTGGCAGGGATATTGAAGGCTGGGTACTGCTTACTCTCATCGTCACCGCAACCCCCTCTGGTTCACCCTAACCCCTAACGGAGCAAAACAAAATGCCCATTCACTTCGGCACAGACGGCTGGCGCGCCGTCATTTCAGATAGTTTCACCTACAGCAACCTCCGCATGGTCGCCCAAGCCATCGCCGATGCCGCCGCATCGGAACACTGGGATGTAAAATCCGCGCCAGATATTGACCCCAAAAAGTTTGTAGTCGGTTTCGACACCCGCTTCCTCTCCGACCGGTACGCGGCGGAAGTGGCGCGGGTGCTTGCCGCCAACGGGTTCAGCGTTCTGCTGGCGCAGGCAGACGCGCCCACCCCCGCCATCTCCTACGCCGTCAAATTTCACCGCGCCGCCGGGGGAGTGATGATTACCGCATCGCACAACGCGCCCCGCTACAACGGAGTCAAACTCAAAGCCGCGTATGGCGGCTCTGCCTTGCCAGAAGACTGCCGCAAAGTGGAAGTCTACATCAACGACAACGAAGAACGCTCTCGCGGACCGAACCTGATGGACTTTGAGAAAGCCCGCGAACTAAACCTGATTCAAAAGTTCAACCCCCTGCCGGTATACTTCAATCACTTGCGCCGCCTCATCAACACCGACATCATCGCCGAAAACCCACAGCGCTTCGTGGTGGATTCGATGTACGGCTCCGGGCGGGGAACCATCCGTGCCTTTTTGCAGGGAACCGGCTGCGAAATTACCGAAATTCGCGGCGAGATGAACCCCGGCTTTGGCGGCGTTCACCCGGAGCCGATAGGCAAATACCTCGCCCCCCTCGCCGGAGCGATTGGGGCGGGCATGGGGAGCTTTGGCTTGGCAACCGATGGAGATGCCGACCGGATTGGCGCGATGGATGAGCGCGGCAATTTTGTGGACCCCCACAAAATTATGGCACTCGCCCTGCAATACCTGGTGGAAAAACGCGGCTGGACGGGTTCTGTCGTCCGCACCGTTTCCACAACCCGGATGATTGACCGGCTGGCAAATCGGTACGGGTTGAAAGTGTACGAAACCCCGGTTGGGTTTAACCACATTGCAGATTACATGATGACAGAGGACATCCTGCTCGGCGGGGAAGAATCGGGTGGAATTTCGTTTAAGGGGCATATCCCAGAAGGTGATGGACCCATTATGGGCTTGCTCCTGGTGGAAATCATCGCCCAGTCTGGCAAGACTTTGGGCAAACTGGTGGATGATTTGCTGGCAGACGTGGGACCCGCCTTTTACGAGCGTGCCGATTTACGCCTTTCGCGCCCGGTTGCCAAAAAAGAGATGACGGAGATGTTGGTGAATCAGGCTCCGGCAGAGATTGGTGGGCAAAAAGTTGCCGAAATTAGCACCCGCGATGGGGTGAAATACATCCTGGCGGATGATTCCTGGCTGCTCATTCGTCCCTCCGGCACAGAGCCGGTTTTGCGGGTTTATGCCGAAGGGCGCACCCCGCAGATGGTGAAAGACCTGCTCGGTTACGGTCAAAAGGTGGCAGAGCGGGTGGTGTAATTGAGAAGTTAGAAGTTAAATGCAAAGGCGGCTTGCGCCGCCTTTTTTGTTTTTATTTAGCGGGTAAGTTGGTCCACCCGGCTTTCGCCCACGCTGTAATATTTTGCGTCTTTGTGGTGCAGGATGATGGCGGCGGTGGACTGTTCCGGGATGAGTTGGTAGGCGGGGCTAAGGCTCATGCCCAGGGCGCTGACCGCACCGGGGAGGAGGTCGAAGACTTTTTGGTGGTCTTCCAGGTCTGGGATGGCGGGGTAGCCCCAGGAATAACGCTTGCCCTGCCCGGCGGGGATGCCCATCTCGCGGCGAATGTGTTCGTGCAGGTAGTCCGCAGTGGCTTCGGCGGTTTGGACGGCTAAGCCATGCACAAAGTAGGCTTCGGTGTAGTCATTGGAGGCTTGCAAAGCGTCAATTTTTTGGGTGGCGGCTTGCCCTACGGTGACAATTTGCAGGGCAACCGTGTCCATTTGCCCGGAGGAGACATCGGCGAAGTAGTCTGCCAGGCAGAGGTGTTCGGCGTGGGGCTGGCGGGGAAAGGCGAAGCGGGCTTTGGGAGCCGGGTTGGGAGAGGAGGCGGTTTCCGGGTCGTAGATGATGAGGTCGTCTCCTTCTGCCTGGCAGGGGAAGAGACCGTAAACGGCTTTGGGGGTAAGCCAGCCTTCACGCTGGGCTTCTTTTTTCATTTTTGCCAGGCGGGTTTCAAATTCGGCTTTCAGTTTGTCCCATTCTGCGCCGTGCGTGTTTTTTGCGCCCCAGGAGAGGCGGTACAGCTCATTGAGGTTGAGGCGCTGGAAGATGATTTCCAGCGGCATGGATTGGACAACCTTCCAGCCGAGAGCAGCGCCCTGGGGTAGGGAGAGAGGCTGCGGGGTGATGGCGGAGCGCTGCGGAGGCGGGGCTGCCCGCTCCGAGACGGAGGCGCGCCCCAGCTCCATTTCCGCTTCTTTTTGGATGCGTTCTCTCAGGCTGAGGCGTTTTTCGGGGACGATGAGGGTGTCCATCGTCTCCAGCCCTTCAAAAGCGTCTTTGCAGTAAAAAACGCCTGCCGGGTAGGCGCTTTCGTCTTCGGTGAAGAGGATGCGCCTGCCAAAGCGGCGGTTGATTGCCGCGCCACCGATGAGGACAGGGTAGTGCAGCCCGCGCCGATGTAATTCGTTGACGATGAGGGGCATTTGTTTGGAGGTGGAGACGAGCAGCGCCGAAAGCCCAATGGCGGTGGCGTTCACTTCTACGGCTTTGCTGATGATGGTTTCGGCGGGGACTTGCTTGCCGAGGTCAATGACTTCGTAGCCGTTGTTGACGAGGATGGTTTTAACGAGGTTTTTGCCTATGTCGTGAACATCGCCATACACGGTGGCGAGAACGACCAAGCCTTTGCTCACGCCTTCTTGTTTTTCCAGGTAGGTTTCCAGGCGGGCGACTGCTTTTTTCATCACCTCGGCGGATTGGAGGACGAAGGGCAGGATGAGCTCGCCTGCGCCGAATTTGTCACCAACTTCCTTCATGGCGGGGAGAAGGACGTTGTTGAGGACATGGACAGCGGCTTCGTGTCGTTTTGCCCTCATCCCCTGCCCTTCCCCCGAAGGGGCGAGAGATTGGATGATTTCATCCACGTCCGCTTCGATGTTTTCTTTGTGCCGCGCCAAAATGCGCCAGTGCAGGCGTTGGGCTACGCTCATGCCTTCGGTGGGGTCGGCTTTTTCGGTTTCGCCGCTGCCGGTGTAGGCGGCAAAGTATTCGATGTAGCGTTGAAGCGCATCCGGGCGGCGGTTGAAGAGCAGGTCTTCGGCGAGGTCACGTTCTTCGGCGGAGATTTCGCTGTAAGGTTTAACATGCGCCGGATTCACAATCGCCATGTCCAACCCGGCACGCACGCAGTGATAGAGCATGACGGAGTTGAGGGTGGGGCGGGCGTTGGCGGCAAGCCCAAACGACAGGTTGGATACGCCCAGGGAGGTGAGTACACCCGGCAAGTTTTGCTTGATAAGCCGAATGCCTTCGATGGTTTCCACCGCCGATTCGGCGAATTCCGGGTCGCCAGTGGCGAGGGTGAAGGTCAGGTCGTCAAAGACGAGGGCGCTGGGAGCAAGCCCGTGTTCCTCCACAGCGATTTGGTAAATGCGTTGGGCAACTTCCAACTTGCGTTGGCGGGTTTTTGCCATGCCCACTTCGTCAATGGTGAGGACAAGAACGGCGGCGTTATGCTCCCGTGCCAGGGTGAAGATTTTGTCGGCTTTGGCGCGCCCGGCTTCCAGGTGGGTGGAGTTGATGAGGCAGCGCCCCGGCGCGGTTTTGAGGGCGGTTTCCATCACATCCAGTTCGGTGGTGTCAATGACCAGGGGAACGTCTATTCCGGCGGTGACGAGTTTGCGGACGACTTGCTTCATCAGGTAGGCTTCATCGCCGCGCTCGGTGACGGCAACCGAAATATCCAAGCCGTGTGCGCCGTTATCCATCTGGTCGCGGGCAACAGTCAGAACGCCGTCCCAATCTTCCGCCAGGATGAGGCGTTTGAAGGCGCGGCTACCCTGAGCGTTGCAACGCTCCCCAATGAGGAAGGGCGGCGGGTCTTGCTGCATGTTCATGGCTTTGATGCCGGAGGCAAGCTGGGGCAGTTGCAAAATGGGGCGGGGCGGGTGCGGCTTTCCTCGCACTTTTTCCACCAGTTTTTGCAGGTGAGCCGGGGTTGTACCGCAGCAGCCGCCCACAACCGAAATTTGATTCTTCTCGATGAACTCGTACAGCGCCTCGGCAAAGGGTTCCGGCTCCAGCGGGTACACAGCTTGCCCATCCACATTCAGCGGCAGACCGGCGTTAGGGATGCAGGAAACCGGCAGGCGGGTTCCTTCGCCGAGAATCTGAATCGGCTCGCGCATGTGTTCGGGTCCGGTGGAGCAGTTGATGCCGATGACATCTATCGGCAAGCCTTCCAGGATGGCGATGGCGGCATTGGCATCCGTACCGAGGAGCATCCTGCCAGTAGTATCCAACGTGATTTGGGCTTGAATCGGCAACCAGACGCCGGTCTGCTCGAAGGCTTTTACCACCCCGCTGATGGCGGCTTTCACTTCCAAAATGTCTTGGGAGGTTTCGATGAGAATGACATCCACCCCGCCCTCAATCAGCCCGGCGGCTTGCTCGCGGAAGATGTCGGCGAGTTCGTCAAACTGCATATTGGAGAGTTCCGGGTCATCGGCGGAGGGGAGTTTGCCGCTGGGTCCGATGGAGCCTGCCACAAAGCGAGGCTGCCCGCTATTTTGGGCAAATTCATCCGCTACGCGGCGGGCAAGCCGGGCGGCAGCGATGTTGATTTCCAGGGTGCGCTCTGCCAGCCCATATTCGCCCAGGGTGAGGCGGTTGGAGCGGAAGGTGTCAGTTTCCAGCACATCCACGCCCACTTCCATAAAGGAGCGGTGAACTTTCTCCACTGCCTGGGGGAAGGTGATGACGAGGTAGTCGTTGCAGCCGTTGTACTGTTCGCCGCCAAAATGGGCGGCGGTAAGGTTTTGTTTTTGCAGGCTGGTGCCCATTGCGCCATCAAAGATAAGGATTCGGTCTTCGAGGGCATCCAGATAGCGGCGGTTGGTGTAAATTCGGGTCATTATTTTTTCCTTTTGGGGCAAATTTTACCACCTTGACGTTCCCGCCTCCCTAAGGCTACAATCCGCTAAGTTTTTCCTTAAAAGACAATGCAAACGATAGCATCCCTCTCCGCTTTTGAGCAAATTAAGCTGCTTTCGGACCCGCGCCGGATGCGAATTTTGCGCCTGCTGATGGCGCAGCCCGCCACCCTGACTCAGTTGGGGCAGACGATGGGGCAAAGCCCGGCTTGGGTGCAGCATCACATCAAAAGTCTGCTTTCTGCCGGGCTGGTGGAACTGGCGGAGCTGCGTTTTAACGGCACGGTGAACGAGAAGTATTATCGCGCCGTCGCAGGGGGGCTGCTCTTGCAACAAACCATCCTGCCAGAAACGCCCCTGCCCGTTTTTTTGCTGGCAGGCAGCCACGACCTGGCGCTGGAATGGCTGGCGGAAAGAATTGCCCCACAGGTGCGCCTGCTCTCTTTGCCGGTTGGCTCGCTGGATGGGTTGATTCATCTGCGGCAGGGGTTGTGCCAGGCAAGTGGGGCGCACATCCTGGCGGAAAATGGGGAGTACAACCTGCCCACCGTGCGCCAACTCTTCCCAGAACGGAATGTGACCCTGGTGACGTTGGCGCATCGCACCCAGGGCTGGATTTTCGCCCCCGGCAACCCACGCGGCTTTCGCGGCGCAGTAGATTTGCTTCAGCCGGGCATCCGCTTTGTGAACCGGAATCCAGGCTCCGGGACGCGCTTATGGCTAGACGGGGAATTGCAAAGGCTTGGAATCCCTGCCGAGGCGGTTCCCGGTTACGAGCGTTTCGTCAAAACCCACACCGAAGCCGCCGCCTGCATACAACGCGGCGAAGCGGATGTTGCCCTGGGCTTGGAAGCCGCCGCTCTGCAAGCCGGGCTGGGGTTTTTGCCGCTCTTTTCGGAGCGTTACGACCTGGTTTTGCCCCGCCAATACCTGCCCTCCCTCGCGCCCGTGCTCAACGCCGTGCAAGGGGCAGATTTTAGGCGCGGGGTGCGCGGTTTGCGTGGCTACGATACCGCTCATAGTGGCGAAGAAGTTCGGGTTTAGTGTGTCACCGGCTCTGCCGTTAAACTCCATTTTGATAAAGGATAAAAAGATGAAACTCACACCCCGCAAGACCTTTCTCTCTCTGCTTTTGCTGTTGACCATGCTCTTCAGCGCCTGCGCCCCGGCAACCCCGGCGGCGACCGAACCCGCCCCAGAGGCTGCCACTCCCCTCATCCTGGCGACCACCACCTCCACCCAGGATTCGGGCTTGTTGGATGTTCTCGTCCCGCTTTTTGAGCAGCAAAGCGGTTACACCGTTCAGACCGTTGCCGTAGGAACCGGCGCGGCGCTAAAAATGGGAGAAGAAGGCAACGCCGATGTCCTTCTCGTCCACGCTCCCGCCGCCGAAAAAGAACTGATGAACGCCGGTTTTGGCAAAGACCGCTACCTGGTGATGCACAACGACTTCATCCTGGTAGGACCTGCCGCCGACCCGGCAGGCGTGAAAGGCATTGCCCCCGCCGATGCTTTCCGCGCTTTTGCGGAAAAGGGCGCAACCTTCATCTCTCGCGGCGATGACTCTGGCACGCACAAGATGGAACTGAGCTTTTGGAAGAAAACCGAACTGGACCCCAAAGGACAAGCCTGGTACGTGGAAAGCGGGCAAGGTATGGGCGCGACCCTGACGATTGCCTCGGAGAAAGGCGGGTACACCCTCACCGACCGCGCCACCTACCTGGCGAATAAAGGCAGCCTGAACCTGGAAATTTTGGTGGAAGGTGACGCAACCCTGCTGAATGTCTATCATGTCATCACCGTCAACCCGGAAAAATGGGAAAAAGTGAACTACGAAGGCGCCATGGCTTTTGCCAAATTCATCACCGACCCGGCTACCCAGGAAGTGATTGGCAAATTCGGCGTAGATAAATTCGGCGCTCCGCTCTTCTTCCCGGATGCCGATAAGACCGATGCAGATTTAGGATTGGAATAGTCGTTCACGGCTACAAGACGAAACACCATGCCAGAACTGCTGCAAATTACTCTGCTTTCGTTGCAAATATCCCTGCTGGCAACCGCCATCAGCCTGTTGCTGGGGCTGCCGCTGGGAACTCTTTTGGCATTGGGGAATTTTCCGGGGCGGTCTCTCTTGCTCAGTTTGGTCAATACCGGCATGGGACTGCCCCCGGTTGTAGTTGGGTTGTTCGTGGCGATGATGCTCTGGCGCTCTGGACCTTTGGGGGATTTGCGGCTCATTTACACCCCCAGCGCCATCATCATCGCCCAGGTCGTCATCTCCTTCCCGGTGGTTGCCGGGCTAACCACCTCCGCCCTGCAAGCCCTGGACCCTCGCCTGCGCCTGCAACTGCTTGGGCTGGGCGCATCCACCCCGCAAATGGTGTGGATGCTATGGCGCGAAGCCCGTCTGCCCCTGCTCGCCGCCCTCATGGCTGGCTTTGGCTCGGTTATTTCGGAAGTCGGCGCGAGCATGATGGTCGGAGGCAACATCCGCCACCAAACCCGGGTGCTGACCACTGCCATTGTGCTGGAAACCGGCAAAGGCAACTTTGACCTGGCAATGGGGCTGGGCTTGCTCCTGCTTGCCATCACCTTCCTGGTCAACTGGGCGCTGACGGTCATTCAACAGCGCGGGCAGCGCAAAGCAGAATGAAAGAAAACGGGTTCATCGTCATCCGCAACCTGCAAGTGCAGCGCGGCGGGCGCACAGCGCTGCAAGTAGAATCGCTAAGGGTGGAAAAAGGAGAAACCCTTGCCGTATTGGGACCCAACGGCGCAGGCAAAAGCACCCTGCTTTTGGCGCTGGCTCGCCTGCTAAAACCCACCGCCGGAGAAATCTGGCTTAACGGCAGCCCCGCCTCCCTTCTGCCCGCCCCGGCATACCGGCGAAAAA
>DYNS01000103.1 GCA_020720965.1 Anaerolinea sp.
AAAAACCTCTATGCCATCAGTGAGCCTCGTTGGCTCCCCGAAGCAGACTCCCGCCTGCTGGAAGCCCTTGCCAGCCTCAACCAAATCAGCGGAACCATTAACCGCATTGGCTCCGGTGAAATTATCAGCAGTGCCGACAGCCTGCAGTTGATTGTAGAAAGCTCTATCCGGGTTGTACCCGGCTCTTCCGCCGTCATCTACGCCTATAACGAAGAAAAAGGCGGCTTCCAACGCGAATCCAGAGTCGCCGCCGAGCCGGATGGCACTGTCGCCGCTCCGCAAGACGACTTCCCTCGCGGCGGCGGCATTGGCAAACGCGCCATCGAAAGAAGGCGCAGCGTCATCTCTTACGAAGAACCAGACCTCGGCATCCATCCCTCTCACGCTGCAAGGGGCATTAACGCGGTTGGGTGCTTCCCCCTCATCGTAGCGGAACAAGTTGTCGGCGTTTTATATATCTACCTGCGCGAACAGCGCCCCTTCAGCCGGGTGGAGCTCCTTATGCTGGAAAATTTCGTCAACCAGGCGGCAATGGCAATTTATCACACCCGCCGACTTTCCAGTATGCGCCGAAACCTCGCCCGCAAAGAAGATGAAATCAACCGCCTGCACCGCGCCGGAATGCTCATCTCCTCCCGAATGCGGCTGGAAGATACCCTGGAAGCCATCCTTCAACTTGCCCTGGAAGTGACCAACGCTCACTACGGCATCTTCCGCCTGCTAGATAAAAGCGGAAAAATGCTCATCACTCGCGCCTTTGCCGGAACCGAACTGAGCGGACCGCGCATCGAAAACCTGCCGGTGGAAGCCCGCAGTGTCATGGGTAGTGTCGCCCGCACCCGCCAACCCATTCTCATCCCGGATTTGCAAGCCGAACCCTGGCGTGGCATCTATTACCCTCTGGATGCCGGGCTGGAGATGCGCTCGGAACTGGCAGTTCCCCTCATCAACGCCAGCGGACGTTTGGAAGGTGTCCTGAACCTGGAAAGTCCTCAGCCCGGTGCATTCACCGAAGACGACAGTCACAGCCTGCAAGTTCTGGCAACCTACGCCGTAACCGCCATTCAGGAAGTGAGATTGCTGGATGCCCTGCTGGAAGTCGCCCGCCTCCTCCTCTCTCAACCCAGCCAGGCTGTGCTGGAACACCTCACCGAACTTGCCTGCGACCTTCTCAACACCTCCGCCAGCGCCATTTGGATGTTGGATAACGAAACCCTCGTCCTGAGGGCATCCTCCGGCACCGCCCTGCGCGGGGAGCAGATTCCGCTCCTGGGCAGCCTTACCGGGCAGGCTATTCTGCAAAAAAAAGCCGTCCTTGCGGAAGATGTTCGCAGCGACCCGCGTTTCCATCGCCCCGACCTGGCGCAGACTCATCATTGGGCGCGTGCCCTTATCGTCCCCCTCCTCAGCGGGGAGGGGGAGCGTCAGCAGCCCCTGGGCGCTTTCGGCGTTTACAGCCCGGAGACCGGTGCAGGGCGCATCATCGAAAGCGATTGGGACAAGAAAGTCCTCACCTTTTTAGCGCATTACGCCGTCCTCGCCGTCCAAAGTGAAAATCATCAGCAAGCCCTGCTTGCCGCCCAGGAACAACGCTCCGTAGCCGAAACCTTCGCTGCCGTAGGCGACATTGCCTCCAACCTGCTGCATCATCTCAACAACAAAGTCGGCACCATCCCGGTACGAGTGCAAAGCATTCAGGATAAATGCCAGCCCGCCCTCAGCGCCGACCAGTACCTGACCCATAACCTGAGCGAGATAGAACGCTGCGCGATGGAAGCCATGCAAACCGTGCAAAACAACCTCGCGCACCTGCGCCCCATCAGCCTGGAGCCGGTTTCCATTGCCGCCCGCATCACGGACGCCCTCCACAACCTCACCCTGCCGCCTGGCATCCGCATCCAAACCGCCGGGCTGGAGAATCTCCCCCTCGTCATGGCGGGCGGGCAAAGCCTGGGCTTTGTATTCGCCAACCTGTTAGAAAACGCATCCGAAGCCATGCACGGCGAAGGAGTCATCTCCATTCGGGGCAAATCTGGTGTGCGTTGGGTCAAAATCACCGTACAAGATGACGGACCTGGCATCCCCCCGGAACTGCACGACCGCATTTTTGAACTCAACTACTCCGGGCGCGCCAGCCTGCGCCCTGGCAAACTAGGCTTCGGTCTTTGGTGGGTCAAAACGCTTATGACCCGCCTGGGCGGAGGCATCACCATCGAAAGTGACGGGGTACACGGCACAGCCTTTCACCTGCGCCTGCCCCGCGCCGAGGAAACCAAATGAACCCACCCATCCTCAACGCTCTGGTTGTAGAAGATGACCGCTCCTGGCAACAAATTCTCAGCGAAATCCTTGCCGATAGCGGGCTAACCGTGCAAGTCGTCTCCAGTTTAGAAGAAGCAATTGCCGCCCTAAAAGCCAAACCGCACCGCCTCGCAGTAGTAGACCTATCCCTATCCCCCAACGACCACAACAATTACGACGGCTTGCGCGTGCTGGATGCCGTCCGCCACCTGGACCCCAACTGCCGCAGTCTCCTGCTCACTGGCTTCGCCACCGTAGAACTCGCCGTCACCGCCCTGGCAGAATACGGCGCTTTTACCTTCCTTCGCAAGGAAAACTTCAACCGAGCCCAATTTAATGAGATTTTGAACCGCGCCCTCTCCAGCGCCCCTAATCTGCCCTCGGAGCAATTCCCCGCCCCAGCCGCCTCCCGCCCCCTGCCCAAGCCGGGAACAGCCTCCCGTACCCCGGCATCCCCCACCCCGGTAGAGAAAGCCCTGGTCGTGGAAGATGATGCCGGTTGGCGCAGCATCCTGGAAGAATTACTCCTCGATTCTGGCTTTCAGGTACGCGCCTGCGCCAGTTTTGGAGAAGCCCTGGGCGCGATGCGCCGCGAGAAATTCCGTCTGGCTGTTATAGACCTCTCCCTCAAAGCCGGGGCGCTTTGGGGAGACAAACCCGAAAACAGCGCCGACCTGGAAGGCTACCAACTCCTCAGCAACGCCCGTGCCGCCAACCTGCCGACCATTGTCGTCAGCGGAATCGCCTCCACCCAAAATATTCAACGCGCCTACGCCGAGCAAGGGATTTTTGCCTACCTGGAGAAGCAAGCCTTTGAGAGAGCCACCTTTTTGCGAACCGTGCAAGAAGCCCGCACCGCCCGTCAGCCTGCCAACAGCGAACTAGCCCTGCTGACAGAACGTGAGCGCGAAGTGTTGGATTTACTGGCAAAAGGGATGACCAACAAAGAAATAGCCGAAAAACTGGTCATCACCACCAACACAGTAAAGCGACATCTGAAGGCGATTTTTGAAAAATTGGAAGTGCATACCCGCTCTGCCGCCGCCGCCAAAGCCGTAGGAGAGAAATAACCTACCGCCAAAGAAGCCATACTCCCAGCAAGGTCAGCCCAACGGGTAGAACCCAAGCCCAGCCCCCGGCATCCCATGCGCCGCTGCCCAACCCAAGCGGGGTAAAACACAACAGCGGAATCTCCTCCGTGCGGCGCATCAGGCTCTCATCGTCAATGCGGCGGGGGTTGAATCCCTCAAAAAAACCGGCAAACCCGGCATTTATCAAAATTTGCCTCATCAAAATCCGACGCAATTGCGGGTCAGAGACATCCTGCATGGAGGCATAAACCGCCCCGGAAGGCAAAATAATTTCCACCTGGGGGTGGGCAAGCAGATTTTTATACCAATCGGAAGATTTTCTCCCGCCAGAGACGCAGTAAATTTTGCCTTCGTGCAGGGCATAGTTCCCCGGGGCATAACGCAGCCTGCCGCTTTTTCGTCCGATGGTCTTTAGCACCATCATATAACCGCCAAAGGGCGTGCCGAGCCACCCGCCCAATCCCATGCGGAAGAGGGGAACCATGAAAAAGGTGTTGAGAAACCAAAAGATTCGTTTTAACCAGAGGGGCATGAAAGACTCCTTTTTTCATTCAGTATAGCAAATCTCACCTTCCCGCGAGCAGCGATATAGGGCAAGCCTGTGTATAATCAGCCGTTTGCACAAAGGACCCCCATGCCTAACTTTCTTCAAAAACTATACAACTTCTACAACGACCCGCAATACTACCGGCAGATGATTCACATTGCCGCCCCCATTATTTTGCAAAATCTGCTCATGTCCTCCCTCAACATGGTCAGCAGCCTGCTCATCGGTCAACTGGGAGACGAATCAGTCGCGGCAGTGGGGCTTGCCGGGCAAATCTTCTTTTTGCTTAATCTGATGCTTTTCGGCATTATGAGCGGAGCCGCCATCCTCACCGCGCAGCTGTGGGGCAAAGGCGACCTGGAGAACGTGAGGAGGGTGCTTGGTTTTGCCATCAAATTTGGGCTTCTCGCGGGCATAGCCTTTTGGACAATTTCCACCTTCACCCCGGCAGCCGTCATGCGCTTTTACACCACAGACGAAACCGTGATTCAACTGGCGAGTCAATACCTGCAAATTTACAGTTGGGGCTTTCCTTTTTTTGCCATCACCTTCGCTTACGCCATCATCATGCGGACAACCGGGGAAGTGAAAATTCCGCTGTTAGTCAGCGTCATTGCTTTGGCAATCAACACCACCCTGGCATGGGCGCTCATCTTTGGCAACCTGGGCGCGCCCACATTGGGAATCTTGGGCGCGGCATGGGCAGGGCTGATAGCCCGCATCATCGAACTGATTCTGATTCTCGTCATGGTCTATCGCAACCCCCAAACTCCCACCGCCGTGCAGGCGCGTCACCTGCTGGACTTTGACCCGACCTTCATCGCCGCCGTCCTCAAACCCATCCTGCCCGTCTTTTTTAACGAGCTGCTCTGGTCTTTGGGCATCACCACCTACAGCGCCATCTACGCCCACATCGGCACCGAATCCTTCGCCGCCATCAACATCGTGCAGCCCATAGACCAAATGGCATTTGTCGCCTTCCTGGGCATCGGCAACGCCACCGCCATCACCGTTGGCAACCTCATCGGGCGCGGAGAAATGCAAACCGCCTACCGCTACGCCGGGCGCTCTCTGGGCTTGCAAATCGCCGGGGGCATCCTGGTCGGCATTACCGTGTGGCTTCTTGCCAAACCCATCCTTGGCTTATACAACGTTAGCCCGCTAGTGACCCAAAACGCCCAAAACATCATCGCCATCCTCAGCGCCGGAATGTGGATTCGCGCCTCCAATCACGTCATCATCATCGGCATTTTACGTGCTGGGGGCGACACCCGTTTCTCCCTCATTTTAGATGGCTTTGTCATTTGGCTGGTCGGCGTGCCGCTGGCGGCGGCAGGCGCATTTTTACTGCACCTGCCCGTTCAATACGTTTACGCCCTCGCCCTCAGCGAGGAAGCTACCAAATTCATCTTTGGCGTTCACCGTTATTTTTCCCGCAAATGGATAAACAACCTCACCAGCGTGGTGGAAGGCTAAACCGGGCTAATTCTCTCCGCCTTTGCCAAAACATACTCGTCATACGCCCGGCGCAACAGCCTTGCCGCCTCGCCTACCTGACCATTGCCAATGAGCGCATCGCCTACCTGCACAATCGGCACAACCCCCCGCCCGCTGGAAGTGAGAAAAGCCTCCTCAACCTCCGCCAAATCTTCCAGCAACGGCGGGCGATACAAAACCCCAAAGCCCAAAGACCGCGCCAGGCGCAATACATAACGGCGCGTAACGCCCAGCAAAATGCCATTCCTTGCCGTTTGCACAATTCCGCCGCGCACCACATAAAAATTGCTTGTCAGTCCCTCCAAAATGCGCCCATTCCGAACCATCAACGCCTCGTAAGCGCCGCTTTGCGCCAGGAGAGAACGCGCCTCTGCGCTGGAACCGATAAACCGGGTTGTTTTTAACCGGGGCGTGTTGCGCTCCTCGTGCGAAATCAACACCCGCACGCCTCGCTGGTACACCGCCTCCGAGGGGGCTTGCAGCGGCTCCAGCGCCAAAAACACCTCCCCGGCAGATTCTTCCGCCAGAGAAAGGCTTAAACGCACCCGCGCCTCGCCGCCCTCCCATGCCGATAACGCCTCCGCGAGGGCAAAGCGCACCTGAGCAGCGGAAACGGTTGCTTTAACGGTGAGACCGGCTAAGGGGTCATAGAGACGATTCAGATGCCACTCCAAGCCCAGGGCTTTGCTCCGCTCTCCGTAGGTGCGAAAGGTGGAGTACAATCCTTGGGGCAGTTGGCGCGAAACCGCATCCAGCGAGGAGACATCCGAGAGGCTGATTTCTTGCAAGGCGGGGGTAAGGCGATAAATTTTCATGGCGATATTATGCCATCTTTTGCTCCGGCTGGCTTTTGCGCTTACGCAACTGAAAAAGGAAAACACCTATGGAAACGACCTTTACCGTAAATGGACACAAAATTGTTGCCACCCTTGCCGGAAACTCTCAAAACCCGCCGGTTTTTTTGTTGCACGGGCTCATGTCTCATCGGGGAGTATGGAAGCAAACCCTGCCGGTTTTGGAGAAGAAGTATTACTGCATTGCGCCAGACTTGCTGGGCTTTGGCGCAAGCGACAAACCCGCCGATGCCGACTATGGGATTGTGATGCAGGCGCGGCGCATTTTGGCAATGGCGGATGCTCTAAAACTGCCCAAATTCTCGGTCATGGGTCATTCCATGGGCGGGCAAATTGCCATGAGCCTGGCATCCATGCTTGCCCCAGAGCGGGTGGAAAGGCTCGTCAGCGTGGGCGGGGTTGTGACAGGGCAACTTTCGGAGCAGGCGGAAAAAAACAACGTGCGTTGGCTTCAGTTCATGCGCGGCAAACCCTGGCTATACGGCATGGCGCGCCGCTTGCTTGGCTTGCGTTTTTTTATTAATTTTGCTTTTGACGCCTGGTTTTACGACATTGCCAAAATGCCCGCTTCTTCTTTTGTGCAAGATGCCTACCTGGCGCTCAACCCGGAACAACACATCAGCATCGCCGCCGCGCTGGATGCCATTCACGCCCTGGACGTGGGCAAACACCTGCACAAGGTCAAAGTACCCACCCTGCTCATTTACGGCGAAGATGACAAAACCGTACCGGTCGAGCAAGCCTATATCGTCCAATCTGCCATACCGCAATGCAACCTGGCTTTGCTTAAAAAATGCGGACATTTCCCCATGTACGAGAAGACCGGGCAGTACCTGAAAGCCTTGGGAATGATATTTTGAAGATGACCCAAATGGGTACTCTTTTTCCTTTGCAGTTGACACATTTTGTCCCCCTGATACAATAGTGCCCATGTTTGCCACCCTTGCTACCCCCTTCGAGGCTAAGGTTAAGCGCCTGCCCACTTCCGCACTTCGGTTCGGGATTGTGGGCTTTTCTGGGTTAAGCGAGGCAATGGCAGACTAGATTCTGCTCTTTGCCCTGTCAACTTCAGAGCGCTCTCCCACCGGAGAGCGCTCTTTTTTTGTTTCCTGCCCCCATAACAAGGAGAAACGCCCATGTTGGAAATTTTGGATACCACCCTGCGCGAAGGCGAACAGACCCCCTACGTCAACTTCACGCTGGAAGAAAAAATCACCATCGCCAAATTGCTGGATGCGGTTGGCGTGGAGATGATAGAAGCCGGGGACCCCTCTGTCTCGCCCAATGTCGCCAAAGCCCTTCAGCGCATTGCCGCCCTGGGCTTAAAAGCGGAGGTTGTGGCGCATTCCATTGCCTCGCGGGCGGGCATAGACCGCGCCAAAGCCTGCGGCGCAGACCGGGTGGCAATTTTTTACGCCACCTCCAAAATTCACCTGGATGCCAAACTGCACAAAACCGAAGAACAGGCGTTGGACATCATCCGCGAGCATGTTGCCTACGCCCGCAACCTGGGATTAAAAGTCCGCTACACCCCGGAAGATGCCACCCGCACCGAATTTGGATTCCTGCTGAGGGTTTGCAACGCCGCCCTGGAAGCGGGCGCAGACCGAATCAGTTTTGCCGACACCCTCGGCATTATGCAACCCCACACCATGACGGAAAAAGTCTCCGCCTTGCGAAAGGGGTTACGACCCTGCCGCATCGACCTGCACTGCCACGATGACTACGGGCTGGCGTTGGCAAATAGCATGGCGGGCATTCGCGCCGGGGCAGACTGCGTCCATACCACTGTCAATGGCATGGGCGAGCGCACCGGCATCCCCGACCTGGCAGAGACCATTGTGGCTTTTCATAACCTGGAAGGAGTCCAACAATATAACCTCGCCCCGCTCATGGAACTTTCCGCCTATTTGGAGCGAGTATCCGGCTTCTTTATTGCCCCCAACAAACCCATCACCGGTCAAAACGCCTTCAGCCACAAAAGCGGAGTTCATACCAACGGCATTCTCAAAGACCCGCGCACCTACGAACCCTTCGACCCGGCAATTTTGGGGCGGGAAAGGAAAATTGTGATTGACAAATACACCGGCAAAAGCGCCGTAGCCGCCCGGCTGGAAGAATATGGCGTGGAAGTAAGCCCTGCCGAGTTGGAAGTCATCGTCTCGCGGATTAAAAACCTGGGCGACAGTCGCAAACAACTCTTCGATGCCGACATTCTCGAAATCGCCGAGCATGTTACCGGGCGGGAGATGGATGTCATCCCGCACGACATCAGCGCGATGGTGATGCTCGAAGCCGAATCGCACGTTTACACCACTTCGGTTGTGCGCCGCCTGCGCGGGCTTCACAACGTCAGCCAGGTGTACGAAATCACCGGCGACTACGACATCAGCGCCTTTGTAAACGTGGAAAACGTGGTGGCGCTGAACAACCTCATCGAAGAAATTCGCACCGTGCCAGGCGTAAAACGAACCGAAACGCGGATGGTGTTGAAAAAGTACGGCGGCGCGAGAGAATAGAGCCGCTGAATATCGAATGACAAGCATTAAATTTTGAGTAAGGAGACTGTTATGGGAACCCTTGTAGAAGAAATCTTCTCCCGCAAAGCGGGAAGGCGCGTGCAGGCGGGCGAAATCGTCCTGCTGGATGTGGACTACATCATGAGCCACGACA
>DYNS01000104.1 GCA_020720965.1 Anaerolinea sp.
ACCGGTTCACCTTTCCAGCCAGCATTTTTAGCCGTTATCCCGGCTGAATAGATACGATTGGGGATTGGAAAAGTCGCTGCGGCTGGCGTGCGTGTGCGGGGCGCTCTCCACGCAGGCGGCGGGCGGCACGGCGGCGCAACCGACTTTAGAGGAGGCTTTGCAAAGTTTGGCTGCTTCGATTTTCGGGTAGAATCTGCCCAAAAAGGAGCAAGCCATGTCTGCCAATCCAACTTCGTTTTCCACACCGCGCTATGTTCTGGTCGCGGGTTCTCTGGGGGTATTTATTGCGCTTGCCTTGTTTCACTTTCAATACCCATCCCCCGGCGATGCCGCCGGGCAGGTTTTTGTCTCCACTTCGGAATTTGGCGTTTGGGTGTTCCTGCAAACCATTCACCTTTGTGTATTGAGCATTGCCCTGCTGCCACTTTGGAGTATGTTCCTGCGCTCTTTTCGCGCCCAAACCCAATCCGCGCCAGAAAAAAGCCGGGTTCGGGCAATTGTGCTGGGGCAGGCTGTGCTGCTAACAGGGCTGATATTTTTCGTTCTTTGGTTTCTTTCGGTTACACGCACCCAACTCTTCGCCCCCAGCCTCCACACACCACGCGGAATCGAAGAGAATTTGAAGACAGGCTTCGCCACCCTGCTGCCCTTTGCCGCCAGCCTGCTGGCAAACCTTCTTGGCTTTAGCCTTTAAGCGCGAGGAAACATGAACAAACGCACCCTAAAACGACAACTGAATCTCGCCCAGGTAGTTATGCTTGGCACTGCCGGGGCAATTGGCGCACAGTTATTTGTGCTCACAGGCTATGGAGCCGCCATGTCTGGTCCCGCCTTTGTTTTGGCAATTATCCTCGGTGGCTTGCTAAGTTACAGCATCGCGCTCAACTATGGCGAGCTGGCGACCATGTTCCCCGAAACAGGCGGAGCAATGACCTATGTGCGCGAAGCCTGGGGACGTAACCTGCTTTCCTACTTGGTCGGCTCGCTAGATTGCCTATCCAGCACCTTCTTCGCAGCGCTTTCCGCCGTTGGGTTTGCCTACTCCCTGCAAATCTTCTTCCCGGCTCTGCCCATTGTACCAACCGCAATAGGCATCATCCTGTTCTTCATCGTACTCAACCTGTTGGGGGTAGGCAATATCGGTAACCTTCAGGTTGTGCTGGGCGGCATTCTTCTATTTTTATTGCTCGCATACATCGTCCTTGGGTCCAGTCTTCCCGGCGGCTTTCGTTGGGAAACCTTTTTGCCAAACGGAAAATTCTTCATCCACAACAACAATTGGGAAAATTTCTACACCCTGCTTTCCACCGTTGCGCTGGCTTATGTTGCCTACATCGGCTTTGAAGTGTTGGCAGACGATGCCGAAGAAATCAAAAACCCAGACCGCGCCCTACCCCTTGGTATCCTCATCAGCCTGACGGTACTCATCGTACTCTACCCGCTGATTGTCCTGGTCACACTCGGCACAATCCCCTGGACAGAACTGGCTGGCTCCCAAACCGCTATGACAGATGCCGCCGAACAATTCTTGCCAGGTTGGGGTCCTATCGCCCTGGGCGTGGGGGGGATTATCGCCACATTAACCTCGCTCAACACCGCTTTATTAAGCGCCACCCGCGAAGCCTTCACCCTTAGCAGAGACGGTATGTGGCCCCGCATCCTCTCCCGCATGGGGCGCTTTCGCACGCCTTATGTTTCCGTTCTGGTCATTGGCGCCATTGTCATGGCAGTAGCAGCCATCGGTTTAGTAGATTTTCTAAGCTACATATCCAGTTCCGGTTATCTCTTCGTCTTGTTTTGGTCCAACCTGGCGCTCATTCGGCTAAGAAAACGTTACCCCAACCTGCGCCGACCATTTAAAGTGCCTTTCTTCCCCCTTACCGCCTATCTGGCAGTAGCTTCCTGTTTTCTGATAATTTCCTTCACCGAATGGCGCGCCCTCGTCTTTGGCGCTGGATTGCTACTCACCCTGACCATCATCTACTACGTAGCGCCCTTCGCCCGGCGCGTCTATCTGACAAACCTTCAGCCTCTAAAAAACATGAAAGACCGCATCCTTGTCCCGGTTGCCAACCCACGCAGCGGCACGCAGATGGTCAACATGGCAGCCATTCTGGCGCAAGCCAGCGAGGGGACAAGTGTATGCGTCTTCCGGGTAATCGCACAAACAGGCGTTCAAAAAATCGCCCCGCATTTGCCCGGCGAAACCCTGCGAGAAGCATCCCAACGCAATGTTCCTCTATATGCAAAAAATCAGGTCGCCGATACTATTGCCGCAGGAATCTTAGAAGAAATTGAGACTCACCCCAACATTAAATTCGTAATGATGGGCTGGCCCGGTCCCATCCACCCGGAAACCAACTCTCCGAACCCGGTCAAGACCCTGCTGGAGAAAGCCCCCACAAACATCGCGGTCTTGCTTAGCCGGAATATCGGAAAAATTCGCAGCATCCTCGTTCCCATCGGCGGCGGTTTACATTCGCGGCTGGCGTTACGAACGGCTTACGAAATCGCCGACCAGGAAAGCGCAAAAATCACCGTATTACACATCTACTCAGGCAGCGCCGAACCGGTAGATGTAGACGACAAAATGGCATTCCTGCGCGAGGTAGTCACAGATGAACTGGGGGGCATCCCGGCTCGCCTCCACTTACACGTTGCCCAGGCAGAACGGGTCACAGAGGGAGTCTTACAGGAAGCCCGCCAAAATTCGTATGACTTGCTTGTCATGGGCGCATCGGAAGAATATGGCTCTAAAACTCGCTTGTTCGGCTCGGTGGACGATTGGGTTATTGAACATATCGAACACTGCTCGGTATTGCTTGTGCGCCAGCACGAGGCAGCACCCATCCGCTGGCTACGCAGGAATATCTCTCAAGAAGAAAAATAAGACAGCCCAATCCCGAAAAATCTCCATTTTGCCGCTTGACATCCTCGTTTTGGTCTTTATAATAATTGGTATGACCAGTATACCAGCGTACCAATTATGCAAAAAATAACCAAAACCCGCCTCTCTCAGGATGCCGCCGCAAGCATCAAAGAATATCTGCGTAAAGAGAACGCCACACCCGGCGACAAACTCCCCGCAGAGCGTAATCTCTGCGAGACACTGGGAATCAGCCGCACCTCTGTGCGGGAAGCATTACGAATTTTGGAAATTCAGGGGCTAATCGAAGTCCGCCCCGGCAGCGGCGCCTATTTTTTGGGCTGGAAAAATGAACTTACCCTCTCGCTAACAGAATGGCTACCCAAAAATTTTGAAAACGTGCGTGAACACTTTGAAGTACGCCAATTAATCGAACCCCATGCCGCCGCCCTTGCCGCCGAGCGTGCCGCCCCACAAATGATTGCGCGGATTAAAGAAACTCTGGAAGAATTCAAGCACGCCTTGCAACAAGAAGACCTTTCCGCAACCATCCTGGCAGATACGGAATTTCACCGGCTCATTTCAGAGGCATCCGGGAATCACGTCCTCACTCTCATTATGAACACCATCTCCCGCTCGCTAATGGATGGCTGGAAAGCCAGCCTGCGCGTGCCGGAAAGACCCGAAAAAACCACAACAGAACATCAACGCATCTTCGATGCCATCTGTCAGCGCGATTCGGATGCCGCCCGCCTCGCCATGCTGACGCATCTCCAAAATGCGGTGAAAGAAATCGAACACACCGTTTCCTAACTCAACCTACAAGGAGGCACCCCAAACACGATAGACTTTTCCCAGTGCAATTGCTCTCAGGAGGTTACTTAAACCTCCCCCATCTCAAATCAATTGTCTTGCCAAAATAAAGGAGAATGTATGAGCGCTGAAACAAAACTTATCAGCCTGGGGCAGCAACCCCCTCTAAAACTGTCCAAAGTGCCGGTGTTTGTAGGTCTTTGGGCGGCGATGGGTCCAGGCGTCATTTGGGGAGCCATGGCAATGGGCAGCGGAGAGCTCATCTGGTGGCCCTATGTCACCGCCAAGTATGGACCCGCCTTTTTGGGGCTACTTTTACCCGCCTGTATCATGCAATACTTCGTCAACCAGGAAATTTTGCGTTACACTGCCGCCACAGGCGAGGGGCTTTTTCAGGGTTTTGCTCGCTTTAACAAATGGTTTGCCGGCCTCATGTGGATTATGCTCATTATGAGCTTCTTGTGGTTTGGCGGCTTGGCATCCAGCGGCGGCACCGCCCTGTTTTCTCTCACCCAATTTCCCGCCGGGTGGGATGCAAAAACCGGCTCACTCTTTTGGGCGTATGTCCTCATTGCCCTGTCGGTTTCCGCGCTGGTCTTTGGCAAAGTGATTTACGACATTATTGAAAAGCTGATGATGCTTATCGCCAGCGTCACCATCCTGGGGCTGTTCAGCGTCATCTGGTTCCCGGAGGTTCTTTCCACCGCCAACACCTTCTTCCCCGCCTATTTCAACCCCTTTTATGTGTTGCAAAATGGAATGCCCGCCAATTGGGACCCCAAAGATGCCAGTTCCCTCCTTACCGGCATCGCATTTGCAGGCATGGGCGGCTTCTTCAACGTAATGTATAGCTACTGGATTCGGGACAAAGGCTTGGGCATGGCAAAATACCAGGGGCGCATCACCAGCCCCGTCACCGGCATCCCCGAAAAGATTTCTGATACCGGCTTTGCCTTCGCAGACACCGAAGAAAATCACAAGAATTGGAAAGAATGGCTGGCTTACCTGCGGCTCGATAACTTCATCGCCGTCGGTGTCAACCTTGTGACCGTCATGATGATGGCATGGCTCGCCTGGGCTTTGCTCATGCCCAAGGGTGAAATTCCCAGCGGCTGGAAACTGGTCGTTGCCCAGTCTGAATTCTTTGGTTTTGCCTGGGGTCCCATCGGCACATCCCTCTTCCTGGTTGTCGCCGCCGCCTACATGGGCAAAATTTGGTTGGGCGTGGCAGATGCCTCCTCGCGGATGCACGCCGATTTCATCCTTTCCACATTCCCGCAAGCGCAAAAATACGGCTTCCGCACCTGGTACTATGTTTTTGTGGGCATTCTCACCGCCATTGCCGTTATCACCATCCCGCTGGCTGCGCCCGATACCCTGTTACTGATGCAAGGCGTGTTTAACTACATCAGCATGGCAATTTACACCCCGGTTCTTATCTACATGAACTATGTCATGCTGCCCAAAGCATTCCCGCAATGGGTACGCCCCTCCAATGCCGCGCTCATTGCCGTATCGGTTGTTGCCACCATTTACCTCGCCATCACAATCTGGTATCTTACAGTCGTATTCTAAACAACATACTTCGCCCTCTCACCACAAAGTCACACCTACGGGGTTCGCCTTGTGGCTTTGTGGTGATTTTTATTCAGCCGTTTTGAGAAAGAAAACGATGACAACCACCTACCGCATCACCTGTCTCATCAATAACGATGTCGCCTTCGATTCCCGCGTTTGGGGTGAACATGGGCTTTCCTTCCTCGTAGAATCTCCTGAGGGGAAAGTTCTCTTGGATACCGGGCAATCGGGCGAAGCCCTGGCGCACAACCTCGCCATGCTCAACCTTTCTTTGCAGGATGTCAATGACGTTGTTCTCAGCCATGGGCATTACGACCATACCGGCGGGCTACCCTACCTGCTTACCCTGCCCAAACGCTTCAACATCATCGCTTCGGAACATGTTTTTGAGCCAAAGTTTAGCGCCCGTTACAACCCGCTGCGCTACATCGGCATCCCGGTCTCGCGCCAAATGCTAGAGACATCTGCCAATCTCATTCTCAGCGAAGAGCAGGTTCAGGTTCTGCCCAATGTCTTTGTGACGGGCAACATTCCCCTGCAAAGTGAATTTGAACAAGGCGACAAACCGCTCGTCCTGCTGGAAAACGGCAAAACCAAGCCAGACCTGGTCGCGGACGACCGCGCCATGGTCCTCGTCCTGCCCGATTCGTTAATCGTCCTGCTTGGCTGTTGTCATGCCGGCATCATCAACACCCTGCGCTACGTGCAGAATACCTTCCAGAAACCCATCTCCGCCGTCATGGGCGGCAGCCACCTGAAACCCGCCAGCCCAGAACGGATTGCAGCCACAATTACCACCCTGCAAACCGAATTTTCCTCCATCCAACGCTACCATCTCAATCACTGCACCGGGTTTGACGCCCTGCACGCCCTCAAAAACGCCTTCGGTAGCCAGGTAAGCCCCTTTTTGGCAGGAGAAACCCTGGAATTTTAGCCATGCCCATCCCCCCCGAAACCTTCCTCACCCACAGCCTCACCGACTTGCGCCTGGCGCAGGTGTTGGCGGCGGCGCTCCACGCCGTAGAGCCTGGCGCGGCGGTTATTCGTCACCTGCGGATGCGCCCCCTGCCCCCTGCCAGGCGCATCTACGCCCTGGGGCTGGGCAAAGCCGCCCTACCCATGACTCAAGCCCTCGCCCAATGCTACCCCTTGAGAGATGCCCTCATCATCACCAAACATCCCGGCGAGCCGGGCTTCTCGCCCGCCACCCTGCTAACGGGTGGACACCCCGTCCCCAACGCAGATTCGGTGCGGGCAGGGCAAGCGGCGCTCAGTTTCGTCTCCGGCTTGGGCGCGGAAGATGTCCTCGTCTGCCTCATCTCCGGCGGCGGCTCGGCGCTGATGAGCGCCCCTCGCGTTCCCCTGGAAGATTTGCAAACCCTCACCCGCCTGCTGCTGGCTTGCGGGGCGCGGATTGACGAAATAAACACCCTGCGCCGACACCTGGACGAAGTGAAGGGCGGCGGGCTGGCGAGGCAGACGCAGGCAAAAGTTCGCAGCCTGATTCTTTCGGACGTAGTGGGCAACCCGCTGGAAGCAATTGCCTCCGGTCCCACCGCCCCCGACCCTTCCACTCGCGCCCAGGCGTGGGATACGCTGAAGAAGTACGACCTGCTCCCCGCCGCGCCGCCCTCCGTGTTGCAGGTTTTGCAGAATGCCGAAGAAACGCCCAAAGCGGATGACCCGTTGTTCGCCCGCGTGGAAAATGCCCTGGTAGGCAGTAATGCTCTGGCGGCAGAGGCGGCGCTGAGGCAGGCTCAATCGCTTGGTTTTTCTCCGCTCTTTTTGGGGGACGACTGGCAAGGCGAAGCCCGCGAGGCGGCGCTACGTTTTTGCCATGCCGGGTTGGGAACCGCCACCTCGCTGCCGCTGTGCGTGGCGGCAGGCGGGGAAACGACCGTTACCCTGCGCGGGGAGGGCAAGGGTGGGCGTAACCTGGAATTTGCCCTGGCTGCCGTGACGGAATTGGCGGGGCAGGAGGGTGTGACCCTCGTGACCCTGGCAACGGATGGTGAGGACGGCGTGACGGGCGCGGCAGGGGCGGTTGTCACCGGCGAAACCCTGGCACGCGCCCGTCTCATGGGGCTGGACCCTGCCGATTTTCTGGCAAGAAACGATTCTTATACTTTTTTTGCCGCCCTGGGGGATGCGCTTAAGACCGGGGCAACTGGCACAAACGTCAACGACCTGGCATTTTTGTTCCGTGCCTGAGGGCTGCGTTTTACGCCTGCACAATTCCCAGATTATTGGTACAACTTCAGGAGCATTGCCATCCCCGCCGGATGGAATTATTTTTTATAAGATGCTCTGCTGTAGGGGAAAATTTTGGAGAAAAGACCCGAATTTTGGCAGGTTTGGGGGTTTTTAGGGCGCAAAAAGGATTACACTTAAGGGAATGAGGTAGCCTTTGTATTTTATCTTTGCAAGGCAAACCCGAATTTTTGGTGATACCCCCTGGGAGAAAACTGACGTGGCAGAAAACAACGAATTGGAAAAAACGCTTTGGGCGGCTGCGGATAAGATGCGCTCCAACATGGATGCCGCCGAATACAAGCATGTTGTGCTCGGTCTCATTTTTCTCAAGTACATTTCGGATGCCTTCAACAGCCTGTATGCCCAATTAAAAGCAGGCAAAGGTGAGTTTGAGGGGGCAGACCCCGAAGACGCGGATGAGTACCTGGCGAAGAACATCTTTTTCGTGCCGGAAAAAGCCAGGTGGCAGTATCTTCAGGATAGGGCGAAGCAGCCCGAAATTGGCAAGTGGATTGACGAGGCGATGGATGCCATCGAGCGCATCAATCCGCCCCTGAAAGGGGTTTTGCCCAAAATTTACGCCGACCCCGACCTGAACAAAGTCCGCCTGGGGGAATTGATTGACCTGATTGGCACGATTGGCTTTAACCAGGACGGGCACGCTGCTCAGGATTTGCTGGGGCGGGTGTATGAATACTTCCTCGGTCAGTTTGCGGATGCCGAAGGCAAAAAGGGTGGACAGTTCTACACGCCCGCCAGCATCGTCAGGCTGCTGGTGGAGATGCTGGAGCCGTACAACGGGCGCGTATATGACGGCTGCTGTGGCAGCGGGGGAATGTTCGTGCAGAGTGAGAAGTTCGTGCTGAGTCACCAGGGCAACATCCGGGATTTGTCCATTTTTGGGCAAGAATCTAACCCGACCACCTTGCGCCTGGCGCGGATGAATCTGGCGATTCGGGGCATTGATGCCAAACTGGAACTGGGCGACACCTTTCTGAATGACCGTCACCCCGACCTGAAAGCGGATTTCATTCTGGCGAACCCGCCCTTCAACATCAGCGATTGGAGCGGCGAGCAGCTGCGTGACGATGCTCGTTGGAAATATGGCATCCCGCCGCTGGGCAACGCCAACTATGCCTGGCTACAACATTTTCTTCATAAACTGGCACCCAACGGCACAGCCGGGATTGTGCTTGCCAACGGCAGCATGAACAGCAATACCGGCGGCGAGGGCGACATTCGCAAGAACCTGATCGAAGCCGGGCTGGTGGATTGCATGGTGGCATTGCCTGCCCAACTCTTTTACAACACCATGATTCCGGCGTGTTTGTGGTTTTTATCTCGCAATCGCGCCGGTTCCGTAGGGGCGACCGGCCGGTCGCCCCTACAACGGCCGCCCCTGCGTGACCGTTCCAACGAAATCCTGTTCA
>DYNS01000105.1 GCA_020720965.1 Anaerolinea sp.
AGCATCATCCCCACCACAACCGGCGCCGCCAAAGCCGTCTCCCTCGTCATCCCCGACCTGAAAGGCAAGTTCGATGGTTACGCCTTGCGCGTGCCGACCAGCACCGTTTCGGTGGTGGACTTTACCGCCGAAGTGGAAGTAGAAACCACAACCGAAGAACTGCGCCAGATGTTCCGCGATGCCGCCAAAGAAGCCCGCTTTAAGGGCGTTATGCAGGCAGTGGACGAACCCCTCGTCAGCATTGATTACAAGGGCGACCCGCATTCTTCCTCGGTCGATTTGCAGTTCACCAGCGTTTTGGGCAAGGAAAAAAGCAGCTTCATCAAAGTCGTTACCTGGTATGACAACGAATGGGGCTATTCCTGCCGCACCGCCGACCTCGCCGCACTGATGGCGAAAAGTCTTTAGTACCGATATTGGATATTCGTTACTCGAATAACGAATATCCAATATTCAATAAAAAATATCCAATATGAACAAAAAAACTGTAAGAGACATAGACCTTAAGGGTAAGCGCGTCTTTATGCGGGTGGACTTTAACGTGCCGATGGCGGACGGAAAAGTGACCGATGACAAACGCATTAAAGCCGCTCTGCCGACCATCCAATACGTGCTGGAGCAGGGCGCGGCACTGATGCTTGCCAGCCACCTGGGACGACCCAAAGGCGGACCCAACCCGGAATTCAGCCTGAAAGCCGCCTCCGAAGCCCTCGCCGCCCTGTTGGGCAAACCTGTCCAAATGGCGCCGGATTGCGTGGGCGCAGAAGTGGAAAAGATGGCACAAGCCCTACAACCCGGCGATGTGTTGATGCTGGAGAACACCCGCTTCCACGCCGGGGAGGAGAAAAACGACCTGGAACTGGCAAAACAAATGGCGGCGTTGGCAGATGTATACGTCAATGATGCTTTTGGCTCGGCGCACCGCGCCCACTCCTCCACCGAGGGGATTGCCCGTTTTCTTCCCGCAGTGGCAGGCTTCCTCATGGAGCAGGAACTGGAATACCTGGGGCGGGCAGTTGCCACCCCGGAACATCCCTATGTTGCTATTTTGGGTGGCGCAAAAATTAGTGATAAGATTCTGGTCGTGGAAACCCTGCTCTCCAAGTGCGACAGGCTCATCATCGGCGGCGGCATGGCGAACACCTTCCTTGCCGCGCAAGGGCTGAACATGCAAGACAGCCTGGTGGAAGAAACCTCGCTCGAAACCGCCCGCACCCTGCTCGCCAACGCCGGGGATAAACTCGTCTTGCCGGTAGATGCCGTCGTCGCCGACAAATTTGACCCCGAAGCCCAAACCCAGGTGGTGGAAGTGTCCGCCATCCCCGCCGGGTGGCGCATGTTGGACGTTGGACCCCGGACGATTGAAAAATATCAGCAAGTCCTTTCGGATGCCAAATTGGTGGTCTGGAATGGACCGGTAGGCGTGTTTGAGATGCCCAAATTTGCCGAGGGTACTTTCTCCCTGGCGCGGATGCTGGCAGAAAGCAACGCCACCACCGTCATCGGCGGCGGCGATAGCGCCAGCGCCGTGAAGAAAGCCGGAGTCGCCAAAAAGATGACTCACGTCTCCACCGGCGGCGGCGCCAGCCTGGAATTTTTGGAAGGCAAAGAACTCCCCGGCGTAGCCGCGCTGAACGATAAGTAAGAACGCAAGTCGGTTTTAAGGGCTGCCCGCCTGGTCTGGGGCAGCCTTTTTTAATCCCCGGCATTTTTTCAGCAAACTCACAGCCATTTACGCTATAATCAGCCAAAATTCACCTGGAGAAAGCCCATGCCGTTTGCTGCTGGCAGTACCGTAGGACCGTATCGCATTTTGGAACAGTTGGGACAGGGCGGAATGGCGACCGTTTATAAGGCTTACCACGCCTCGTTAGACCGTTATGTTGCCGTGAAAGTTTTGCACCAGGCATTTTTGGAAGACCCCAACTTTCTCGCTCGTTTTCAACGGGAAGCGAGGGTGGTTGCCCGCCTGGAGCACCCCAACATCGTCCCCATTTACGACTACGCCGAGCAGGACGGTCAGCCTTACCTGGTGATGAAATACATCGAAGGCGAAACCCTCAAAGCCCGCTTGCAGCGCGAGCGTCTTAGCCCCTCCGAACTGGAGCGGATTGTGGAAAATGTGGGGGCAGGGCTGGCATACGCGCATAAACAGGGCGTTTTGCACCGCGACATTAAACCCAGCAACGTCATCCTTTCCACCGAGGGCGGTATTTACCTGGCAGATTTTGGCTTGGCACGCATCGCCCAGGCGGGCGAATCTACCCTCACCAGCGACATGGTTTTGGGAACCCCGCAGTACATCTCGCCGGAGCAGGCATTAGGCAAAAAAGACCTGGACGAAGGCACCGACATCTATTCTTTTGGGGTGATGCTTTACGAAATGACCGCCGGGCGGGTTCCCTTCAGTTCCGATACGCCCTTCTCGGTGATTCATGACCACATCTACACCCCTCTACCCCTGCCCAGCCAGGTGAACCCCTCCATAGCCCCCAGCCTGGAGCGAATCCTGCTCAAAGCCCTTGCCAAAGACCGCGCCGACCGGTTTGCCGATATTCCCGCTCTGGTGCAAGCCTTTAAGGAAACCTGGGAACCGAATGCCCCCACCGAAGCCACCCGCCCCGCCCCTGAAGCGCCTACCCCAACCTGGGAATCGACGCCCCAGGCGCGAACTGCCACCCTGCCAATTGCGCCTCCGCCGGCAACTCCCTCCCGCTGGAAGAAGTTCGCTCCCTGGGCAGTAGCGGGGTTGATGTTGGGACTGTTACTCTGTGCCGGGTTGGGCTTTTTCGCTCTTCGTCAGGCGCAGAAAACCCAACAGGAAAACGCCATCCAGACCCAGGTCGCGGCGACTGTGGCAGCAGGGCAACCCTCCTTCCCGCATCCCTCCGACCCCAACCCGCCGGAAGACCCTGGCAGCCTTCAACAACCTCAGCCCGGCGCAGGCATGGAAATCCCCGACATCACCCTGGAAGAAGCCCGCCGCAACGTGGATGCCCGCCCGGACGACCCCAAAGCCCACCTTGTGTATGGCTACGTTTTGTTGGAAGAGGGACAGGAGGACACTGCCTACGAACAGCTCACCATCGCCGCCGAGCAAGCCCGGCAGCAGCCGGTAATGCTGGTTTCCATGGGGCTGGCAATGGATAGGCGCGAAGAATTTTTGGCGGCGCTCATCCTGTATAGCCGACTGGAAAGAATGGAGGCTGGTTTGCCCCTCGCCATGGACCGCCTGCGCGAGACAACCTACTACGCCTACGAAGAAGAAAACGCGCCTCAATATGTTCCGTTCAGCCTTCTCAGCGGCGTAGACCGCATCTCTGGCATGATGGCGGACGCGGTTCATTCCATGAACTACGACACCAAAAGCGCCGAGCAGATTCAGTCCATCATAGACGACATTCGCCGCGAAAAACCGGAAGTAGCGGAAGCCGAACTGCTTCAGGCAGAGTTATTTCTCTTTATGGAGGATAAAGACTCCGCCCGCGCAACCCTGCAAAAGCTGGTTGCCCGCACCCAAATGCCAGAGTGGATTATGCTCAACGCCAGAGAAATGCTGGAAAGCATCCCGTGAGAGAGTAGGAAGTAGATACTCGAATACCTGCTCTCTGCTCTTTATTCTCAATCTCCCCCCAAAGGTCAAAAAATGCGAACTCCCCTTGTAGCCGGAAACTGGAAAATGAATAAAACCGTCGCCGAAACCCGCGAACTGCTTGCGGCGATGGTTCCCGCCCTGAAGGATATTGCGGGCGTGGAAAAAGTGATTTGCCCGCCCTTTATCTCCCTGCTTGCCGCCTCCAACCTGCTGACGGGCGCGGAGGTTGGTTTGGGCGCTCAGAACATGCACTGGGAAGAAAAAGGTGCCTACACTGGCGAAACCGCCCCCGGGATGGTGAAAGAACTGTGCCAATACGTCATCCTGGGACATTCGGAACGGCGCAGCTACTTTGGCGAAACCGATGAAACGGTGAACAAAAAGACCCTCGCCGCCCAAAAATATGGCATTACCCCCATTGTTTGCGTGGGCGAAACCCTGACGCAATACGAAGCCGGAGAAACTGCCCAGGTTGTGCGTAGCCAAACCCTGGCCGCCCTGCAAGGCTTGGATGCCGCCTTTGCCTCCCAGGTCGTGATAGCCTACGAGCCGGTTTGGGCAATTGGAACCGGACGCGCCTCCTCCGCCGAAAATGCCGAGCAAGTTCACCGGGATGTCATCCGCGCCGCCCTGCAAGACCTGTTCGGCGCAGAAACCGCCCAAGCCATCCGCATTTTGTATGGCGGCTCGGTCACAGCTGCCAATGCCGCCGAGTTCTTTACCCAACCGGATATAGACGGGGCATTGGTTGGCGGCGCAAGCCTGAAAACCCAAGATTTTGTGGCAATTGCCTCTGCCGCAAAGAAATAATTCCCTTTGCAACACGCGCCTGCCCCGGCAGGCGCGTGTATTTAAGCCCATGCTCAACACTTTTGATGGCTTCTTCTGGGTTTCCCTCGCCCTGGTCGCTCTCCTGTTCCTGCAACGCTTTCTGCATCGGGAGATTCAGACTATTTTTCTCATTGTCACCCGCAACCCCGCCATCACAACCGCCGTTTTCTCGCTCATCTTTTTGCCAGGGGTTTTCCTGCACGAATTAAGTCACCTTCTCATGGCAAAACTGCTGGGCATTCGCACCGGCAGATTCTCGCTCATTCCCCAGGTCACGCCGCAAGGAAAGTTGCAACTCGGCTATGTGGAGGCAGCGCGAACCGACATTGTGCGCGACTCGCTTGTCGGATTTGCGCCCTTGCTGGCGGGCATGGTCTTCATCGCCTTTGTGGCAGTGGAACGCCTGCACCTCGTCATTCTGTGGGACACCCTCCGCAACGGACAATGGGCGCTCTTCCTGCTGGGCATTCGCACCCTGCCCACCGTGCCAGATTTTTGGCTCTGGTTCTACCTTACCTTTGCCGTTTCCAGCACCATGCTCCCCTCAGAATCTGACCGACACGCCTGGGCGCCGCTGGGAATTGCTGCCGCTTTGCTTTTTCTGCTCGTCTTGCTTGCCGGGGCAGGACCCTGGATGTTGGAGCGCCTCGCGCCTCCGTTTAACCAGTTTTTACGCGGGACGGCGCTCCTTCTGCTCGTCAGCATCCTCCTGCACGCCATTCTTAGCATCCCTTTCCTCTTTCTACACCGCGTCCTCACCCGTCTCACCGGCTTGGACGTGCAATAAGCCGGGCGGATATTTTAAGGTTAAATCACCCATCAGTCCCCTTGTAGTGCAAATTTAAGTATGCTAGAATTCGGTCTGTTTCCCCATAGATAGGGGGTTTTAGGAATTCCCGTCTATATATGGCGGGTACAAATGTTCTATTTACAAGGAGAACCCATGCGCTGCCCCTACTGCCAAAATGAAGAATCCAGAGTTGTGGATACCAATCACGACCTGCATGGCGGCATTCGCCGCCGCCGCGAATGCTTGGCTTGCAAACAACGCTTCAGCTCTTACGAGCGCCCGGTTCTTTCCACCCCTCTCCTCGTCAAACAGGGCGGGACGAGAGAAGAGTTCGACCGCGAAAAACTGGCGAGGGGCATCCGCATTTCCTGCGCCAAAAGACCCGTCTCCGCCGCTGATATTGAACGCTTAGTGGAGCATGTGGAATCGGAACTGCAAAAAATGGGGAAATCCGAAGTTTCCTCCCGTGTGGTGGGTGATATGGTGATTAACGGCTTGAAAGACCTCGACCATATTGCGTATATCCGTTATGCCATTGTGTACCTGCGCCTGGATGACCTGCACGCTCTCAGGGGAGAGATTGATAGATTGCTCGATTCGTAAAAACCCGCCGCGAGGCGTGTTGTAAAAAATAATGACAGGAGATTGAAGATGATAGCCAGTGACACCGCGACCAAAACTGGGCTATTGCCCACCCCGCCCATCCCGGCGGACTTGCCGCCCGTAGAACTGACGGAGAACGCCCGCCAGGTCTTGGTGCGCCGCTACGTCCGGCGCGGGGATGACGGCAAACCCGTGGAAACTGTGGAAGAGATGTTTTGGCGGGTAGCCTATCACGTCGCCAAAGTGGAACAAGCCTGGGATGCCGATGTGATGCAAGAAGCGCGCGCCTTTTATTTGTTGCTTACCAGCAAGAAGTTTTTCCCCAACTCGCCCACCTTCACCGGTGCGGGAACCCCGCTGGGGCAGTTGGCGGCTTGCTTTGTCCTGCCCATTTCAGACGATATGGGGCGCGACCAGGCAGGGATTTTTCAATCCCTGCGGGATGCAGCTCTCATTCAACAAACCGGCGGCGGAAACGGCTTCTCCTTCTCCCGCTTGCGCCCCAAAGGCGGCTTGGTTAAATCTTCCGCCGGGCAAGCGACCGGACCGGTGGGTTTTTTGCGAGTCTACGACCACGCCTTTGGCGAGATTGCCCAAGGAGGGACAAGGAGGGGAGCCAATATGGGCGTGCTGCGGGTGGACCACCCGGATGTGGAGGAGTTTATCCGCAGTAAGACCAACGAAAACGCCATTACCAACTTTAACATCTCGGTCGGCATTACGGATGCCTTTATGCAGGCCGTTAAAGCCGATGCCGATTGGGATTTGGTCTTCCCCGACCTTTCTTCGCCGCAGTATCGCCACTTTAACGGAACCATAGACCAGGCGAGGGAGCAGGGAATCCCCATCAAGGTCTATAAAACGGTTCGGGCGCGGGAACTCTTCAACCAGATTGTCACCCAAGCCCATCATAACGGCGAGCCGGGCGTGCTGTTTTTGGATGCCGCCAACCGTAGCAACCCCGTTCCGCACCTGTACCCATTGGAATCTACAAACCCGTGTGTCACCGGCGATACGTTGATTTATACCGAAGACGGTCTGCGCCGCGCTGACGAACTTGCCGCCGAAGGTCGCCCGATTCGGGTGGCAACGGATGCCCGTTTTGGCACAGAGACGTTTATGCAAGCCACCCATGTCTTTCAGACGGGGGTTAAAGCCGTGTATCGCTTGCTGGCGCGGGAGGGGTATGAACTGCGTTTGACGGAGAACCATCAGGTGATGACTTCTCGCGGCTGGTTGGAAGCCGCTCAACTGCGCCCCGGAGACCGCATCCATTTGCTTAACCGAAAGGGCGGGTTTGGTTCAACGGGCAGCCAGGAAGAAGGGCAGGTTTTGGGCTGGCTGATTGGAGAAGACACGATTAACGCGGTGCAGGCTGTGCTTTCGTTTTTGGGTGACGAAAAGCGCGAGATGGTTCCCGCCTTTGCGGGGGGCGCGCCGCGCCGCGCTTACCCGGTTGGTGTAGTGCAAGCGCAGGAGTATGACGAAGCGCGGGGAGCGTTGGAACGGCTGCGCGTTTTTGCCGAACATCATGGTCTGACGGATAACAAATTCCAGGTGCCTGCTTCGGTTTTTGCCGGAAGCGAAGCCATGCAGCGCGGTTTTTTGCAGGCTTTATTTACCGCCGATGGGCAGGTAAATGACGGCGGAGAAAAGGGCTGTTCGGTGCGCCTGAGCGCCAGTCATTTGCACCTGCTGAAGGATGTACAGCGCCTTCTGTTGAACTTTGGCATTGCCAGCAAAATTTACGAAAACCGGCGACCCGATGGCTATCGCCTGATGCCGGATGGCAAAGGCGGCTCCAGGGAGTATTATCATCGGGCGCAGCACGATTTGGTGATTAGCAAAACCAATCTCATCGCTTTTGCCAATGAGGTTGGCTTCCTGACGGAAGCAAAAAATGCCCGCCTAGCTTCCCGCAAAGTGCATGGACCTTACCAGGAATCTTTTCTCGCAACTGTTTTGGCAGTGGAGCCTGATGGTGTAGAAGCCGTGTATGACTTGCATCAGCCCGAAACCCATTCTTTTGTTGCCAACGGCTTGGTGGTGCATAATTGCGGCGAACAGTGGTTAGGACCTTACGAAAACTGCTGTCTTGGCTCGGTGAACCTGGCGCAGCACCTGGGCGCGGAGGGAACGGTGGACTGGGAAACCCTGCGCCAAAGCGTGGCGCTTTCCACTCGCTTTTTGGATGATGTCGTTGAAGCAAACGCTTACGTCCCGGCGGTGCCGCAGTTGAAAGAATCCGCGCACCGCGCCCGCCGAATTGGGCTGGGCGTAATGGGCTTGGCAGACTTGATGTACCATACCGGCGCACGCTACGGCTCGGACGAGGGACAGGAATTTGCGGCGCAGGTGATGGAATTTGTCCGCTACCACGCCATGAAAACCTCGGTGGAAATGGCGCAGGAACGCGGCTCTTTCCCCGCCATAGAAGGCTCTATTTACGATGCAGACAACCTGCGCTGGCAACCTCCCCAACCCCTCACCCCTTACCGGGGAAATTGGGGGCGCCCCGTCCTGCATTGGGACGTTATTCAGACCGGGATTAAGCGCTACGGCATTCGCAATGCTGCCCAAACCACCGTTGCCCCCACCGGAACAATCGCCACCGTTGCGGGGTGCGAAGGCTACGGTTGCGAACCCGTTTTTGCGCTGGCATACATCCGCCATGTAAACGACAACGGCAAAGACCTTAAACTGACCTACGGCTCCCCCTCCTTTGAGAAAGCCCTGGAGGGCATGGGCATCGATTCGCAGTCGCGCCAGGAAATTTTTGAAGAGGTGATGGCGCACGGAACCTGCCAAAATGTCGCCGCCGTGCCAGAAGAAATCCGGCGTGTCTTCGTCACCGCCGGGGACGTGACTGCCGATGAGCATGTGCGGATGCAATCTGCCATGCAAGCCTTTGTAGATAACTCCATCTCCAAAACGGTCAACTTCCCCGAAGGCGCAACCGAACAAGACGTGGCAACCGCCTACATGCTGGCATGGGAATTGGGCGCAAAAGGAATCACCGTGTACGTCACCGGCAGCCGGGACAAAGTAGTGCTGGAAACCCTGGCAACCGCAGAAAAGAAAGAAACCCCCG
>DYNS01000106.1 GCA_020720965.1 Anaerolinea sp.
CAGGTTAAATTCCACCGTCATTTGGGAGGTGACGGTTCCCTGCAATTTGCTCCAGGCTTCGCCCCCGTTCAAGCCCATTTCCGCGGCGAGGGATTCTTCGGCTTCACTCATCAGATATTTGGATTGCTCGGCATATTCCCGAATGTTGAAGGCGTGGGCGGCGGAAGTGGCATTCAGCGGGAGAACATTTTCCAGCGCCGGGGCAATGCTGCCTACCCAGGCGCGGAACTGCGTGCCGAGGGTTTGCATCTTCACCATCGTCTGTTGAAATTCCGACATTTTCTTCATCGCGACCTGGTCGTGCGAATTGGTGGAGACGAAGGCTTCCAGGTACGCGCCCTGAGTCCCGGCGCGGATGGCGAGCTCGTTAAACCTTTTTACGCTCTCGCCCAGGGCGGCGGCGAGTTCTTTGGCGGGGGCGTTTACATCCATCTTGCGGATGACTTCCAGAAAGTAGTCATCCAGGTCGGTCAGTTCGTTCTTCAGGGTGGCGGCGGCGTTTTCAAAGGCGGGCGATTGCAGGGAGGGGTACACGTTGCTTACGTCCCAGCGGGGAGGGGTTGTCATACGGGGTTCTCCTAAGGGTGAGTTAAAGGGCGCGGGCGAGCATTGCGCCCAGCACGGCAACCAAAATGCCGAGGTGTAGAAACAGGTTGTTTTGCGAAATTCCCCAGTGAGGGAAAATGCTGACGAGGAGCAAATTCAACACAATCAGCACCATGCCCAACAGGGGCAAAAGCCCTTTGCGGTGCGCGAAAAATTCGGATGCCTGGTCTATGAGTTTGGATAGCGACCCTGTCATTTTTCTTCCTCCGGCGTTTCCTGGCGTGGATGATGTGCCTGCCACTCGTTAAACTGGGCGACCAGCCTGCCAGGGATTCTGCCGCCAATTTGCACGCCGCCGCGCCCGTGCTCTATCCTCTCCACCTGACCGGCTTCGTGGAAGAGGGCAATTAACTGTCCATCCTGGTAGGGTAGCCAAATTTCCAGCGGGGTGTAGGTTTCGTATAGTTCCGCCCGCACTTTGGTAATTAACTCTGCCATTCCGTCTCCCTTGGCGGCGGAGATGGCGAGCGCCTGCGGGTAGTTTTGCAAAATGGCGCGAGCCTGCGCGGGGTCTTTTAACCTATCCACCTTGTTGAGGGCGGTGATGGTGGGGATGTGGGTGGCTTCGATTTCCTTGAGGGTCTCTTGCACTGCCTGGTATTGCGCCATGGCGTTGGGGTGAGAAATATCCACAACGTGCAAGAGCAGGTCGGCTTCGGCAATTTCTTCCAGTGTGGCGCGGAAGGCGGCTACCAGGGTGGTGGGGAGTTTTTGAATAAAGCCGACTGTATCGGTAAACAGGGCTGCCTGCCCGCCGGGGAATTCCACCCGCCGGGTGGTGGGGTCCAGGGTGGCAAAGAGTTGGTTGGCGGCGTACACTTCGGCTTTTGCCAGGCGGTTCAGCAGGGTGGATTTTCCGGCGTTGGTGTAGCCAACCAGGGCAACGGTGGGGATGCGGCTGCGCTTGCGTTGGGCGCGGTAGCGCATTCGGTGGGCGCGGACTTTTTCCAGTTCGCGCTTCAGGTGGGCAATCTTGGTGCGAATTTCGCGCCGGTCCACTTCCAACTGCGTTTCACCAGGTCCGCGCAAACCCACGCCGCCTACGCCGCCGCTGCGTCCTCCCCCGCCGCCGCCCTGACGGGCAAGGTGGGTCCATTGGCGGGTGAGACGAGGCAGGTAGTATTCATACTGTGCCAGCTGCACCTGCACCATCCCTTCGGCGGTGTGGGCATGTTGGGCGAAAATGTCCAGGATGAGGGCGGTTCTATCCAGCACCCGCACTTTTTCGCCAAAGGCGCGTTCCAACTCGCGTTGATGTCGGGGGTTCAGTTCGCCATCAAAGAGGATGACTTGTGAGAGGGTTTCTTCTGCCAGTAGTTTAATTTCTTCCACCTTGCCAGAGCCAATAAAAGTCTCCGGGTTGGGGCGGTCTAACTTTTGGGTGGTTTCTCCCACCACTTGTAGCCCGGCGGTATCGGCGAGGAGCGCCAGTTCTGCCAGGGAATCTTCGAGGGAGAGAAGGTTTTTCTCTTGAAAGAGCTCTACGCCGACCAAAAAGGCGCGCTCACGAGGGGCTTGTGTTGGTTGGGGGATTCGTTTTGCCATCATAGGTTTTGTAAGTTGTGAAGGAAATGGAATAAGGCACAGCGGCACGGGGCGGCTGCTTTTAGGCGATGTTGTTTTTTGCTTAAGCCTGCCAGAACATTTCACTTCTCCTTACAAAACGTGGCGGGGGGATGAATGCCATAATGATACCATAAAGGGCGGGGTCGGGACGCGGAGGTCTTAACGCTGTAAAACCGAGAAAAATTTTGCCAACTTGTTCTCTTCCATGCCCTGGCGCAAAGGTAGCAAAAGGTGAAAGGTGGAGCCGGGGCAGGCGATTTCGTCATAACCCGGAGATTCCACCCACAGGCTGCCCCCGTGCATTTCCACAATCCCTTTGGCAATGGGCAAGCCCAAGCCTGGTCCGCCGCCCTTAAACTTGGTCTTGCCGCTGGAATGTAACAGGACGCTGCCCAATTGCCCGAACTTCTCAAAAATCACTTCCTGGTTTTCCGGGTCTATGCCAATGCCAGTGTCGCTGATGGTGATTTCGACAAAGCCGGGCAGGATGCGCCCGTCTACTTCGATTCTGCCGCCGTCCGGCGTGTATTTGATGGCGTTGCTGACGATGTTCTTCAGCGCCTGGTAGAGCCTTTCCGGGTCGGCAAAGAGCAGTTCTTTGGAGCCTTCAAAGGGATGCACTTGCAGGCTTTGCTTGCGTTGCTTCAGTGTGGATTCCAATTCCGCTTGGAGCAGGTTAAGGGTGCGATTCAGCCAGACCGGTTGCGGGTTGAGGCTCATCAGGTTGTTGTCAATTTGAGAAACGTCAATCATGTCATCCACCAATGCCCGCAGGCGGTGAATGCCGTTGTGGATTCCCTGTACCAGGTTGTGAATTTGCTGTAACTCTGGCGGAAGCAGTTCCGTTATCATGGCGGCGTAGCCTTCCACCAGGGTGAGGGGGGTCTTAAATTCGTGGGCGGCAACCGAAATAAAGTTGGATTTGCTTCTATCCAGCCGCTCCGCTTTTTTTTGCAGGCGGTCAATTTCGGTTTGCAGGTAGTTCAGACGGGTTTCGTTTTCGTAGGTTGTCACCCGCTCGGTGGCGTGCAGGTAGATGGGCGTTAGCGCCCCAATCAGTGGCAGGGCTTCGGCGGCGGGCAGGTTCTCGCGGGCGGCTTCGGAGGTCAGTTGAATGAGTTGGTTGAGCAGGGCGGTGACGTTTCTTTCGCCTTCTTGCAGGTCGCTTTGGGTGCGGGCGCTTGTCCACTCTTGCAGGAGAGAATCCAGATGGGATGGATTTCCCGAAAGCAGCGCCTGCTCCAGCAGGTCAAAAAACTTGTTGAGTTCCCCCAAAAAATCTTTTCGCACGCCTGCGCCCTGCGCCAGGGCAGTGGAGGCGCGTTTTTGCAAAGCCGGGCGCAGAGTTTGAAAATAGGCGTGAGGGGTCATATCCATAGTGTAGCCCAACTGTGTTTTTGTGGCAATTTAGGGCGCATTACAGTTTGCTTGCGTATAGTTTCCTTGCGCCAGACAGCTGCCGTAGGTATTTACCCAGGCGAGCAGGGTTTCTCCCACCGCCTTCAGGCTTTGCGCCGAGACTTTATCCGGGGTGTCTTCCACCGTGTGCCAGTAGGGGTAGTCGAAGTCAATCAGGTCGGCGGCGGGAATGCCTGCCTCCAGGAAAGGGATGTGGTCATCCAACATCTGATATTTGGGTTCAGGGATGAAGTTTTGCGCGTAGCCAGCCTTTTCTGCTGCCTGCCAAAGGCTTGCTGTCAGGCGCGGGTCGGAGTTGCGTTCCTGATAAATTTGCAGGTCGGCATCCCCAATCATATCCACAATGACGACTGCGGCGGGGCGGGCGGGCAGGTCGGCGGCGTAGGCGCGGCTACCCAAAATCCAATCCCAACCGGGGATTCTGCCGTTGTCCTCGGCATCCAAAAAGACCAGTTCCACCGCCACCGAATCGACGGGGAGGCTGCGCGCCAGTTCCAGCAGCACGGCAACCCCGGAGGCGCCATCGTTGGCGCCTGGCACGGGTAGGCTGCGTTTGGCGGGGTCGGGGTCAGAATCGGCGAAGATGCGGGTGTCGTAGTGTGCGCCCAGCAGAACAACCGGCGTGGCATTTTGTCGCCAGGCGCGGATGTTTTGCACCTTTTGCCCGCCCTGCTCCGCCAGGCGAATTTCGCTCTGCCAGCCTGCTTTTGCCAATTCGGCGCGGATGTATTCCACCGTTTGGGCGTGTCCGCGTGTGCCGGGGAAGCGTGCCCCAAAAGAATCCTGCGCCAGCACGTCTGCATAGGCGCGGTCTCCGTCAAAGGTTGGGGGGGGCGTGGCAGAGGCGGCGGGAGGTTGCCCACAGCCTGTCAAAACGCTCAGGGCGAGGAGAATCATCAGGCGGGCAAGCCGCCTCCTTCCTATTCCCCTGGCGGGCGAGGATGGCGCGGTCTTCCTTTCCTTTTTTGGCGACTCTTCTCTTTGCATATTGCAAGTATACTTGCCCCGGCAAAAATTCATAACACTTTTGGAGGCGCAATGGCATACCGATACGTCATCATTGGCTCTGGCAGGCAGGGAACCGCCGCCGCATACGACCTGGCAAAATTTGGCGAAGCCGCAAGCATTCTCATGGCAGATGTGGAGCAGGAAAAAGCCGATTCCGCTGCCGCGAGGGTGAACCGCCTGATTGGGCGGGAGGTGGCGAAGGGCGTTTCGCTGAATGCCTCGGACTACCCGGCGCTTCTTTCCGTTTTACAAGGCGCCGATGTTGCCCTGAGCGCCGTCACTTACTACCACAACCTCGCCATCACCCGCGCCTGCATCGAAGCCGGGGTTAGCCTGTGTGATATGGGCGGCAATACCGATGTTGTCTGGAAGCAACTGGCGCTAGACGAAGACGCTCAAAAAGCCGGGGTCAGTCTCCTGCCAGATTGCGGCATGGGACCAGGATTGATTAACAATATGGGCGTTTATGTCATGGACGCGTTGGACGAACCCCGCGAAGTGTACCTATACGATGCCGGTCTTCCACAAAACCCCACCCCGCCCTGGAACTACCTCTGCACCTTTCACCTCAACGGTTTAACCAACGAATACGACCACGAAGCCACCTTCCTGCGGGAGGGCAAAATCACTCTCGTCCCTTCCTTTACCGAGTTGGAAACTGTTTACATTCCTCCCTTGGGCGAGTTGGAAGCCTTCGTCATCTCTGGCAGCATGTCCACCACTGCCGATACGCACCTGGGCAAACTGCAAACCTATGAGAACAAAGTTCTGCGCTACCCCGGTCACTTTGCCACCTTTGAAGCCTATAAACGCCTGGGGCTCTTTTCCGAAACCCCGCTGGATGTCAACGGAGTCAGCATTACCCCGCGAGAGTTCTACCACAAACTGCTGGAGGGCAAAATCACCGCCCCACACGTGGAAGATATTTGCGTTATGCGTGCTGTGGGCATTGGAACCAAAAAAGGCAAAGAAATCCGCGTCACGCTGGATTTGGTGGACCGCTACGACCCCGAAACCGGTTTTACCGGTATGGAGCGCCTCACTGGCTGGCACTGCGCCCTGATGATGGGCTTTCAGGCACGCGGCGAGGTTGCCCCCGGCGCTCACCGCATGGAAACCATCCCCGCCGCCAAAATTATGGACGAACTGACCAAACGCGGCATTCAATGGACTTTGAAAACCAGACCCATCTACAACAAATAATCCGCAGGAAACCCCATGACCGAACTTCTTTACCAGACCGATGCCTATTTACAGCAATTTGAAGCCCAAATCAGCGCCGTAGAAGAATCCACCCGCGCCATTTGCCTTAATTGCAGCGCTTTTTATCCCGGCGGCGGAGGGCAGCCCTGCGACCTGGGCGAAATCCGCGCCGGGGAAGTGACCTACCCCGTAAGCGCGGTGAAAAAACAAGGCGCAGAGACCTGGCACACCCTTGGCGGAGACGCTCCCCTGCCCGCCCCCGGCACAACCATCCTCGGTGTGCTGGATTGGACTCGCCGCCATCAACTGATGCGAACCCACACCGCCCTGCACATCCTCTGCGGTTGCGTCTTTCGAGACTATGGCGCACTCGTCACCGGCGGCAACATGGACCCATTGGAAGGGCGCATGGACTTTGAATTTGCCAACCTGCGCGCCGAACTCGTCGCCGAGATTGAAGCCGCCGTCAACCGGGAAGTTGCCGCCGCCCGCGATGTGCGCGTTAACATCCTGCCCCGCGCCGAAGCCTTCCAAATTCCAGATTTGATTCGTACCAAAATCAACCTCCTGCCGGAGGGGATTAACGAAATCCGCACTGTAGAAATTGTCGGGTTAGACCTGCAAGCCGATGGCGGCACGCACGTCCGCAACACGGCTGAGGTGGGGCAAATTAAGGTCGTGGATTACAAATCCAAAGGCGCCATCAACAAACGCATTTACATCAAGATTCAATAATCACACCCTATGCCCAAACTCTCCTCCCGCGTCAAAGCCGACCTCGCTCTCTTCCTCGTCACCATTTTTTGGGGCAGTTCTTTCGCTGTTTTGCGCCTGGCGTTGGAAAACAAGGTGGTCTTTTATCTCAACGGTTTCCGCCTTATTTTTGGCGCTTTTCTCATTTTCATTCTGGCTTGGCGGCGCGGAGAAGCCCTCAAGCGCGAGCATCTGCCTTCCATTTTGGTTACGGGTTTTGTTCTGTTTCTGGCGGTCGCCTTTCAGATGACGGGCCTTTCCACCACAACGGCGGGGAATGCCGGGTTTATTACCAGCCTGTATGTGGTTTTTGTCCCCTTTTTGCTGTGGGCGCTGTGGCGCGAGAAGCCAACCCTCACCTTGTTGCTGGCGGTTTTGTTGGCAGTTTTGGGCGGGTATCTCCTTAGCGCCGCCGGGACTTTTCGCCTGGTGATGGGTGATGTTTGGGTGGGGGTCAGCGCCATTTTTTGGGCAATGCACGTTGTTGCCATCGGTTACTATGCCAGGCGGGTTCCGCCTTTTTGGTATGCCGCTGGTCAATTTTTGGTGGCGGGCTTGCTGAATTTGACGCTTGCGCTGCTGCTGGAAGACCCCTCTGCCCAAGCCATTCGCGCCGTTTTACCCAGCGCCGCCTACACCGGGTTTTTTTCCATTGCGGTTGGCTTCACCATGCAAATTATGGCGCAGCGCCATACCCCGCCCGGTGATACGGCTCTCATCCTCAGCCTGGAATCTATTTTTGCGGCGTTCTTTGGCTGGTTACTTGTCGGGGAGGTTTTGCTCCCGGTGCAGATGGCAGGCGCCGGGTTGATTTTTGTCGCCGTCTTGCTGGCTCAGGCAAAAGAATTTCACGCTCGAATCACCCAGGGATAATCCCCATCCCCCCAACCGATACTCAATTAATACGGAAACGCCCACGCTTTGCGGTTAACATTTCTCCATGACCGCAAAAGTAATCCTTAACCCTTACGCCAACCGTTGGAATGCCCACAAACGCTGGCCCGCCGCGCGAGAAGCGCTTCGGCAGGCTGGCGTTTTGTTTGAAGTGGCAGTTTCGGAACATCCCAAGCAAACCATAGAATTGGCGGCGCACGCCGCCGCTGCTGGTTTTTCTCCCATCATCGCCGCCGGGGGCGATGGTACTGTTGGAGATGTGCTTAACGGCATTGCCAAAACCCGGGGCGAGCGCGATTTTGGCATTTTGGGCGTTTTGCCCCTGGGGACGGGCAATGACCTTGCCCATAACCTCGGCATTCCCTTGCACCTGCCAGATGCCGCTCGCCTCATCGCCGCCGGAAAATGGCGCAAACTGGACGTGGGCAAGGTGAATCAGACCTACTTCCTCAACAACTCTGCCGCCGGTTTGGAGCCTTACGTTACCCAAAAACAGGTCAAGATTCAGTGGCTCAAAGGCATTCCGCGTTATTTGCTTGCCGCCGTCCAAGCCATTTTAGACCACCCCACCTGGAACTCTACCCTGGAATGGCAGGACGGGCATTACGAAGGTCCTCTCACCCTGGTTTCTGTTGGCAACGGCGCGCGCACCGGCGGCTTGTTTTACATGACCCCGGATGCCAGCCCGGACGATGGGCAGTTAACCTTCACCTTTGGCTATCGTCCCACCCGCCTTGCCACCTTTGCCGCCCTGCCCAAAACCCTCAGCCCGGAGGGGGGCTTTGTCACCTCTCCCGGCGTTCAGCAGATTCACTCGCCCTGGCTCAACATCCGCCTCTCGCGTCCCTCCCCCGCCCATGCCGATGGCGAACTCTTTCCCGAACCCCTCGCCGAACTTCAATACAGGCTTTTACCCGCCTGCCTGCGCTTGCTTGCGCCATAGCCGGGCGAGATGTCTAGTAAAATACAGCAATGCGTAAAAAAATCCGCACATTGCTGTTATTTTCATTCTTTCTTTCCTTTGCTGTTTTGGTTGGCGGCGGGCTATTTTGGGCAAACCTGCGTTTTAGCCGCCAACAACCCGCCGGGGTGGATTTTGTAACCATCTGGCGTTCTGCTCAAAATTTCATGTTCGATGGTGTCACCCCCTATGGGGACTGGACTCCCCTGGAAGTGCAGGAGATTGTCTACGGGCGCATGGCGCGGGCAGACGAAAATCCCCTGCGCCTTACCCTGCCCCTCTACGACCTGGCGCTCTTCTTCCCCCTGGCATGGGTGCAGGAGTACCATGTTGCCCGCGCAGTTTGGATGATTGTGCTGCAAGTGGCAGGCGCGGCGGCTCTTTCCTTTTCCCTCAGCCTCTCCCGCTGGAAGACCCCCTGGTATTTGCTTGCCCTGCTCCATCTCTTTGCCTTCTTCTGGCTGCCCTCCCTGCTTTCCGTGTACGACGGCTCCTCC
>DYNS01000107.1 GCA_020720965.1 Anaerolinea sp.
CCACTTTACCTGGGCAGACACCCGCGCCTTTACGGATAGCATCCGCGAGAAGCCCGCACACGGCTTGCACGTCTTTTTGCACGACAACACCTTCCACGCTGTGTACGCCACCAACTACCTGATGCGTGTGATGGATGTGATGATTACCAAACCCAGCGAACTGGCTTTTTACCCCGTGCCGAAAATCTTCAACGCCAGGGTAGGCGGGCATGAGATGTGGGGAGCCATTCGCGGCGCAGAAATTGGCGACAGCACCGTAGAAGTCCGCACCATTCCGCAAACCTTGCAAGCCATAGACCTGCTGACAGAAGAAGATGACCTGCTGACGATGTACTGCGAACACATCGTCAAAAACAAAAGCATCGGCGTTTACGATGGCGCCTACAAAAGCGTGGAACTGGCAACCGGCAAAAAGTTCGAGCGCAAACCAACCGCCTAACCCCCTCCGCCGTTATAATCATCCACCAACCCACCCGGTTGGTGGATTTTTTAACAAACCATGAGAAAACTGCTCCGCACCCTGCCCCTCATCGCCCACATCCTTCTGCTGTTTGCCGCCGCCCTTGCCCCGCTCATGTTCCTGGTGGGGGTCATTGCAGCGATAGACCGCTGGGGGATTCATCAACGCATGTTGACCAACCTGGCGCAATACGGCAAGCCCGCGCAAGCGCAAATCAGTTATGTGGATGAAGAATACAACCGCGCCGGGCTTCACTTTTGGGACGAGGCAGGCGAAGAACGCTACGGCACGCTAGACCTGCGCTTTTACCCGCCCGCCGTGCAGGCGCAAATTCTCCCCGATGCCCAGGTGGAGATTCTCTACATCGCCGCAAATGTCAGCGAGAGCGAAAAAACCGTCCTGCGGGAATATTATTCGCAGGTGCAAAACGCCCCAGGGGTGGATGTGGACGTGTGGGGGCTGCTGGCAGTGAGTTGGCTGCTGGTCATGTTCCACCCGCAGTTTGTCTTTGCGGGCATTCTGCCCTTCGATAGCCTCTTCGACCCCGCCGCGTTGGAGAAGAAAGGTCTGCGCCCATGACTCTTGCCAGCACCCTGGCATTCACCGCCGGGCTGGTGGTGGAAATTCTGCTGCTGTGGGAGACCTCCGAATCCCAAAATGTCCGCCCGCGCCCGGCAGGTATTTTTGCGCCGGGGCTTTCGCGGCTACAAGAAGCCCTTGCCCTCACCCTGGCAATCAGTTGGGGCATCATCGGCATGGTGCAAGCCCTGGCATTGCCAGAGCCGGTTTGGCTGGTAGGCGGGCTGCAAAACGGAATCATGTTCGTTTCGTTTTCATTTCTCTTCGTCTTTGGCATGGTTCACCCCAAATTACTGCCGCGTGTGGACGAACAACGCATTTTCCTGGTCAATTTGGCGGTTTTGGCGGGGATTTGGCAGTGGGGTTGGGGCTGGCAAGCGGCATTTGCGCTGCCAACCGCCCTCAGCCTGGTGGCGGCGTGGCGCTCCCGCCCTCTTTCCGCGTTTTGGAAGAGCGTTTTATATCTCTGGTATCTGCTCTGCCTCTTTCTGATGGCATATCAGAGCGCCCTCAACATGTTCTTCTTCACCGGGGAGGAAAGCGGTTTAACCCTGTGGGATTATTTTGTGGGCGGCGCGGCGGGCATTTTTTTGTTGCTGCACAGCATTTTTCTGGTTCGATTTTTCCTGATGTTCAGTGCCAATATTTTGCCGCCCAACCGGGCGCTGATACAAGCCGCCATGCCTCACCTCATGCGCGAAAGCCAGATTCCGCCCTGGCAATTTGCCCTCATCCTCAGCGTCTTTGGCGGGCTGATAGGCTATACCATCCTCCTCGGCAAAGCCCCCCCGCCGCAGTGGATTAACCTGCTCATTTTGCTGGCAGCCCACTGGAGACCGGCGCAAAAGCAATAGGCTACTCGCCTTCCTCCCACAGCGGATGCCCGGTTGCATCTCTCAGGGTGACGAGGCTGCCGGTACGCAAATTGGTGAGAATGGCAATTTCAAATTTCTCTTCCCCTTCCAACCCTTGTAAAGAAAGCATATCGCCCACCTGAGCCTGAAAACCCTGCTCTTGAGCAAAGCGCCAGGCGCGCCCGGTGAGGTTGATGCTGCGGCTTGCATCCACCCGCACGACTGCGCCGCCGTTGGTCAGCCGCTCCACCTGCCCAATGAGCACGGTCAGCGCCTGGGCGGCGGGGAGTTGAATGGGCGGGAGAAAAGGCGTTGGGGTTGCAGAGGCAACTGCCAGGGCAGGAAGGGCGGCATCTGCCAGAGGGGTGAAAACTTCGGCGGCGTGGTTTCCGTTGCCGCGCAGAGGCGTTTCTTTTTCTTCCCATTTCACCGCCGTGCGATAGAGAGCGCCCGCCAGGAGAAGTAAGACAAAGAGCAGGTAGGAACCCCAAATAAGAAATTTTTTGAGCATGTTTCTCCTTATGTTTGCGGTAGAAGGGTGCGCCACATTTTGCCCGTCACCTGCGTTACCCAGCGCCAGTGAATGGCAAAGTGCAAAACAGAGGCTGCCGCCATAACAACCCCCGCCCAGGTGTGGAGGGTGTCCCAAACGGGGCGGCTCCACAGTAACCCTGCCTGCCCCTGCCCGCCGGGGGTGAAGAGAAAGTATAGCCCGCTGAGGGCTGTCAGCAAGGCGGCGAGGGCAAGGACAGCGTCAATCATCAGGTTCCATTGTCCTTTGGCGTTCATGCGCTCGCAGCGCCCCAGGCTAATGTTTACAACCCGTTTCGCCATTGTCACAATCCAAGCCCAATGCAGGGGAATGTGCAGGGCGGCGGCGGCAATCATCGTCACCCCTGCCCAGGTGTGGAGGATGTCCCAGGTGGCATGGCTCATCGAGAGCAGCTCGGCGCGGTAGGCAGGGTTGCGCCCGCCTTCGTAGCCGCCAGGGAAGAGCAAAAAGAAAAACGAAGAGAAGAACACCAGAACGCCGCTGACGAATAAAAGCGAGGCGATGCTCCAGTTGTTGCGGGTTTGCGGGGAAACGAGGGGTTTGGCGGGCATAGTCATCTCCAAATTTTCTTCATCCTATCGCCGCAACGTGAAGTAAATTTGTACAAAGTGTAAAGGGTTTATAAATTCCCCTTCCAACCCAAAATGTTGTATGATTACACCAAAACACCCCGGAGGCAGCCTTATGGAAATAGAACTCGTCCAAATTCAGAAACCAGAAGCCATTAACTTCATTCTTGGTCAATCCCACTTCATCAAAACCGTAGAAGACCTGCACGAAGCCCTCGTCAACGCCGTGCCGGGTATTCAATTTGGGCTGGCATTTTGCGAAGCCAGCGGAAAATGCCTGGTGCGCTACAGCGGAACAAACCCCCAAATGCAAGAACTCGCCACCCAAAACGCCCTCGCCATTGGTGCGGGTCACTCCTTCCTCATTTTCCTCGGCGAAGGCTATTACCCCATCAACATCCTCAACGCCGTCAAAAACGTGCCAGAAGTCGCCCGCGTGTATTGCGCCACCGCCAACCCCACCCAGGTACTGGTTGCCCAAACCGGGCAAGGGCGCGGCATTTTGGGCGTGGTAGACGGCTCCTCCCCTGCCGGGGTGGAAGACCAGCCCGAAAAAGACTGGCGCAAAAACTTCTTGCGGATGATTGGTTACAAACTATAGGAAAACATGAAGAAGATTCTCCTCGCCCTCGGCGTTTTCCTGCTCTCCAGCGCCTGCGCCCTCCTTGCCCCACCCGCGCCTGCCCCCACCCAGGCGGCGACCTCCCCCACCCAGGCAAGCACCCGCACCCCCGCGCCCACCGTCACCCCTTACCCCAGCCCCACCCGGCGCGCCACCCTCACCCCAGAAGCCAGCCCCACCCCCGCCATCCTCGCCACCGTTACTGCCATCTTCAACCCTGGCGGCGAGAGGGTCATCATCCAAACCGAGGACGGGCAGCAATTGGTGGGCTATTACTACATTGCCGCCAAACCCAACAGCCCCGTCGTGGTGATGATGCACCAGTTCGGCGCAAACCAAAGCATGTGGCAGCAAAGCAACCTCGTCCCCTGGATTCAAAACGCCCCCACCAAAGGCGGCGAAGAAGCCACTCCCAGCGCCCAGGGAATGCTCCCTTCCATGCCCGGCAACCTGCACTTCAACGTCCTCACCTTCGACTTTCGCGGTCATGGCGAAAGCCCCGGTGAGCGCCCCGCCTACATCACCGATGAAGTAAAAAACCAATACATTCTGGATGCCAAAGCCGCCTATACCCTCGCCCGCACCCTGCCCTACGCCGACCCAGACCGAATCATCGGCTTTGGAACCAGCATCGGCGCAGACGCAGCCCTGGATACCTGTCGGGGCGGCTGCGTGGGCGTATTCTCCATTTCCCCCGGCAGTTATCTGGGGGTGGATTGGTTCGGCGCGGCGACCCAACTCTCCGCCCAGGGAAAACACATCCGCTGCATGTATGCCCAAAATGACGGCGAAGCCGCCCAAACCTGCTCGGAAGTGGCGCTCACCAAGTATTACCGCATCCTACCCTACCCCGGCGCAAAACACGGGCTGGATTTTCTCGCCCCGCACCGCATGGAACCAGGCTGGGGCAACTACCTGCTGGAATTCCTCCTGCTCGCCAGCGAAACCTGAAACGCAAAAACAATGCCTGTCCACAAACAGGCAATTAGAATGTAGGAAAAAGCCCCACCCACGAGGACCCCATGCCCCTCAAAAATTCTCCTGCCCCCAAAGAAATCATCCAACGCGCCTTCCCTGGCATCTCCAGCCTGGAGATTGAAGAACTCCTGCAACGCAGCCAGGTAAAAAACTATAGCCCCAACACCACCCTCTGCCAGGAAGATAAGTTGGAAACAACCTTCTACATCATCCTGGATGGTAAAGTGGATGTGACCAAAACCATCAACCAGGTGGAACAACGCCACCTCACCAGCCTGGATGCCGGTCACTTCTTTGGCGAGATGGCGCTTATCCACAATGCGCCCCGCGCCGCAACCGTCAAAACCCAGGGACCTGTCACCGTGCTGGAGATTGAAAAGCAAGACTTCGACCGGGTTCTGCAACGCTCCTCCACCATCGCCATGGCAATGGTGAGGGAAATCTCCAATCGCCTGCGCGAAAATGACGAAATGGCGATTGAAGACCTGAAGATGCGTGCCAACGAGCTGGCGCAAGCCTACCAAAAACTGGCAGAGCAGGAACTCACCCGGCGCGAATTTCTGGCAAATGTCGCCCACGAGCTCCGTACCCCGTTGATGACTGCCGGGGGATTTTTGCAATTTATGCAAAAAGGACTGGTGCCGGATAACAAAAAAGACGCAACCATCGAGACGGTTGCCCGCAATATTCAACAAATTACCACCCTCGTTAACGACATTCTCTTTTTGCAAGAGATGGATTTAATCCTGCCCAAGTTTCAGGCGGTGGATATGGCGCAGATTGCGAAAGAAGCCCAGGAAGCCATCCAAGACAAAGCCGCCGCCCAATTCATCACCCTGCACATCAACCGCCCGGCGCGGCTTGCCAACGTCTCTGGCGACCCCAAATCTTTAGAGCGGGCGCTTTTGGCGCTGCTGGATAACGCCATCAAGTTCAGCCCCGGCGGTGGGCAGGTCACAATTCACCTGCGGGAGGAGGATGGTTATGTGGCTGTGGCGGTGGAAGACCAGGGAATCGGCATTGAACAGGAAAGAGTCCCGCGTATTTTTGACCGCTTCTATCACCTGGAGCGGAGCGGCGATAACCTGTTTAGCGGCATTGGACTGGGGCTTTCCATTACGCAGCAGGTGATTAAGCAGCACAACGGGCGGTTAACCGTGCAAAGCGAGCCGCGCAAGGGCAGTATTTTCACCATCTGGCTTAAGGCAATTCGAGTAATTCTGTAAGATTTTGCAACCGATAGAGCCTGCCGGTTAAAAAATCCCCTGCTGCTGACGGGTGGTCTGGATAAAGTCGCTGATGGTTTGGGGCGGGAGCAGTTCGGCGGCATTGCTGATGTAAAACCCCGGCGCCCAAAAATCGCCTGCCAGGTTTTGGCGGCGCAGGCGGGGAAAGTCTTCCAAAATGCGTTGGGAGGTATGCTGCCGAATCCGCTTAATTGCCAGGGCGGGGTTGGCTTGGGGGGGCATGGTCATCATCCAGTGCAGGTAGCCGGGGCGGATGACAAGGGCATCTAAACGCCAGCCGTAGGCAATACAGGCTTCACGCAGCCAGACCGGCAGATATTCCGCCAGGTCGCCGCTGAGGGCGTGGTCTGGAAAGCGGGGGATGAGCAGACAGGCAAAGGTCAGCTCGAGGCGGGGGCTGGGGGGCGGTGTGGGCGTGGAAGAGGCAGCAACCGGGCGGGGGTTCTCTTGCCGGGGTGCGGTTTCGGTTTGGAGTTCGGTGGGCGTGCTGGTGAGGGGGGACAAGGCTTTCTTCCTTCTGGTTTCGTTTCAATATAGTTGCAGTTCCATTTTCTTTCCATAAAAAAAGCGTGAATTCTCCCTTTGCGCTTTTTTACACAATATTAATGGCTTCTTTGGCTTGTTTTTATGAGGTGCGGCAGGCTCGCCCCGAAAATGGGTTAAGTGTGTTTTTTTTACCCTTTTGCCAGGAGGCTAAACATGAAATGGCTAGATAACGTAAAAACCAGCGTGAAACTATTGGGTGGGTTTGGGATTGTGATTGTGTTGTTGTTGGCGGTGTTGGGGGTGGGTTATTTTTCCATGAAAAGTATTGATGCCGGGGTTGCGGAGTTGTATAACGAGCAAACCTTGCCCATCCGAGATGTGGGGGCGGCAAATGCGGCTTTGTATAAACTGCGCGGAGATTTGTATAAGTTGGTTTACCTGCCAGATTCGCGCAACGAGACTCGCCCCGCCATTTTGGCAGATTTGCAGGCAATTGAAGCGAATATGGATAAGTACCGCGCCAGCAACCTGGGCGAGAAGCGTTTGGCGGCGCTGGCAGCCTTTGACGCGGCTTACCCCGCTTATGAGGCGGCGGTGGATGAACTGCTGACCAATGTGAACAACGGGCGCGATGCCCTGGCTGTCCGCAGCCTGGAGGATGGCGGCAACGCTTCGGAGGCGCGAAAGGCGGCAGGGGCGGCGATGGAGAATCTCGTTCTGGTCAATATCTCGCTGGCGGAGGAGTTGCACACCCAAAGCAAGGAAACCTTTCTTAATGCCCGCAACTGGCTGTTTGGCGTGGCGGGCATGGGGGTGCTGTGGGCGCTCTTCGCCGCGTGGATGATTCATGAGAGCCTGACAAGCCCGCTTAAGCAGGTGGTGCGCTACGCCAAGCGCCTCTCTCTGGGCGATTTGGCGCGGGATGTGAGCCAGACCGAAAAAGATGCCCTGCTGCTTCGCAAGGATGAACTGGGGGAGATTGGCAAAGCGTTTGACGACCTGATGCGTTACCTGCAAGAGATGGGAGAGGCGGCTTCTGCCATTGCCGGGCGCAACCTGGCGGTAACGGTGCGCCCCCATTCTGAGCGGGATGAGTTGGGGAATGCTTTTGCCCAAATGACAACCAATCTGAGGGAGGTGATTGGGCAGGTGAAGGAAAACGCGGGCGCGGTTTCCGCTTCGGCGACTTTGTTGGCGGCGGCTTCTGCCGAGTCCGGGGAGGCGACCAGCCAGATTGCAACAACCATTCAACAAATTGCGATGGGGACGGGGCAGCAAACCGCAAGCGTGACCAAAACGTCTGGCGCGGTGGAGCAGATGACCAGGGCGATTGACGGAGTTGCCAGAGGAGCGCAGGAGCAAGCCCACGCCATTGGTAAAGCCTCGCAGGTGGCAACCCGAATCGGTGCGGCAATTGGGCAGGTTGCCAACAATGCCCTGGCGGTGACCAAAGATTCGGCAGACGCCGCCCGACATTCCCGCGAGGGGGCAAAGACGGTGCAGGAAACCATCGGCGGGATGGAAACCATCCGAAGCAAGGTGGGGCTTTCTGCCAGCAAGGTGGAGGAGATGGGTGCGCGCTCGCAGGAGATTGGCGCGATTGTAGAAACGATTGAGGATATTGCCAGCCAAACCAACCTGCTCGCCCTCAATGCCGCCATCGAAGCCGCCCGCGCCGGGGAACAGGGCAAGGGCTTTGCCGTAGTGGCAGACGAGGTAAGAAAACTGGCGGAACGCTCCAGCCTGGCGACCAAAGAAATCGCTACCCTCATCCGGGGGATTCAGAACACGGTGAACGAGGCAGTGGGTGCGATGCAGGATTCGGCGCGGGAGGTGCAAACCGGGGTGGAACGCGCTCACTCTGCCGGGAAGGCGCTGGAGAACATCCTTTCCGCCGCCGAGTCGGTGTACCGACAGGCAGAGGAAGCGGGCGAATCGGCGGCAAAGGTGAGCGCCGCTGCCTCGGAACTGGTCGAGTCGGTGGATGCGGTTTCTGCTGTTATTGAGGAGAATACCGCCGCGACTGAGGAGATGGCGGCAAATTCATCGGAATTGAGCCAGGCGATTGAAAACATCGCCAGCGTCAGCGAGGAGAACAGCGCAGCAGTGGAGGAGGTGTCTGCTTCCACTGAGGAGGTTTCGGCGCAGGTGAAGGAAGTTTCTCACGCGACCGATGCACTGATGGCGATGGCGCAAAAGTTGGAGAAGTTGGTTTCCCAATTCCGGTTGGCATAACAGGAGCAACGATGGAACATCAACTGGTGATTTTTGAACTGGCAAACGAATTGTATGGCATCCCCATTTCGATGGTGGAGAGCATTATCAAAATGCAAGCCATCACGCAGCTGCCCCAAACCCCGGCGTATATGAAAGGTGTAACCAACTTGCGCGGTAGTGTTTTGCCCGTGCTGGATTTGCGAACCCGGTTTGGGCTGCCCGCCGGGCAGGATACCCGCCAAAGCCGGATTATCATCGTCTCGATGGGGAACGTGAAGGTGGGGGTGATTGTGATGATGATCCC